>CAJWGH010000040.1 GCA_913031095.1 uncultured Chloroflexota bacterium
ATACCATCAGGCCGCTCCCGTTTAATAATCCTTTCCAGAACTTCCACGGTGAGCGGCTCGATATATACACGGTCTGCGATGCCCTGGTCGGTCATGATGGTGGCCGGATTGGAATTGACCAGGACCGTTTTAACTCCCTCCTCACGGAGAGATTTGCAAGCTTGGGTGCCAGCGTAATCAAACTCGGCAGCTTGCCCAATAACAATGGGGCCGGAGCCAATCACGAGCACTTTTTCTGGCTTTTCGGGAATGATTGTCTCCCTTTCCGCAGTGCTCTGCGGCCACAGCCCCATATGGGGTCTAAGAGATACGCCTATCGATGTTATACCCGGCTGGGCTTTTTGGCCACGCGGCCGCCAAGCCTCGACGGAATCTCCGGCGAATTAACCAGTAGGGAGCATGCCCGGCAGTTCTATCAACTGTCGCGTATGCAGTGAATTTAGCAACTGTGAGACGAATGAGCCGAAGAGCTTGCCGTCCCAATCGGCAGCATCAGCTCCGTGAACCGTCTGTTCTAACCGGGGTGGAACCCTTAGGTTCACCATTCCCGGACCTTCGGGTTCGACCTCTATCCGTCCTAAGGGAAATAGAGGTTGGCCTTCCATGCCCGGGTCCATGGCGTTTACCACCAGATCCCAGTGCTGCCTCAGAGTCCCTCTGCCTGCTCTAATCTTGTAAATATACTCACCACATGAGTATTGGGACGTTTCCTCTTCTAGAAAAGAGGCCACGTTGTCAAAGTTTACTGCCACCGCCACATCCACACCCCCCTCCAGTAAAAACATGGCGAATGAAGACAAAATAATCCTCCAAAAATCAACACGCCTGTTGGGGTTGGAATAAGTAGGTTGGGCTTTTTAGTTCGCCCTATCCGTAAATCGCCTTGGTTCCAGTTATTTCCTCCTTGTTTCGAAGGCGCAGTTGCGCCTGGTTATAAATCCTCTTGGCTTCTAGGTATCTGAGGGTTAGCCGTGGAAATCCTCGACCATATCTATGAACTGGTCGAAGAGATATTCGTTATCCCTGGGTCCAGGTGAAGCCTCGGAATGATATTGTATGGTAAACAGCGGCAGGGATTTATGGCGAAATCCTTCCACAGTTTGGTCATTTAAGTTGATATGTGAGACTTCCAAGCCTGAAGGCAAGTTGTCAGGACTGACAGCATAACCATGGTTCTGTGCGGTTATGTAAACGCGGCCGTCTCCCAGGTCTTTTACCGGATGGTTCCCTCCCCGGTGGCCGAATTTCAGTTTGAAGGTATCAGCCCCAAGCGCCCGGGCGATAATCTGGTGCCCTAAACAGATTCCCATGACCGGGACCTGACCCAAAATTTCTCGGGTGTTATCCACCACGTATTCCAACAATTTGGGGTCACCGGGGCCAGGAGAGAATAGGACCCCGGACGGTTCCATGGCCAATAGATCCTCCGCAGAGGTGGACGCCGGCACCACAGTTACCCTGCAGCCGCGGCGGCGCAGTTGCCGCAGGATGTTGTACTTGAGGCCGCAGTCAGTGACCAATATTCGGTGCTTCGCTTCAATCAGGTCTTCGTTCTCACCATCCCAGTTGTACCCATCCGGCGTGGTGACGGTGGCCACATAATCCCGGTGGCCGTAAGGTGGAGAGTCCTGCAAGCGCCTCAGCGCCACGTCCGGATCGCCGGTTGTGATGATGCCCAACATCACTCCTTGAGACCGTAGCTGCCGAGTGATAGACCTGGTATCAACCTCCGCGATTCCAGGGATGCCCTGGCCGGCCAGGAATTCATGCAGGGTCAGGTTACTGCGGCCGTGGCTCGGCAGTTCGCAGTTCTCCCGGACAATTAATCCACCGACCTGTATCTTGTCGGATTCAAAGTCCTCAGGGTTAATGCCGTAATTGCCGACCAGCGGATAGGTAAGAGTCACGAGTTGCCCGGCATAGGACGGGTCCGTCAAGACCTCCTGATAACCGGTCATGCTGGTGTTGAACACCACTTCTCCAAGGCCATCAGCCTCGGCACCGAAGCCCACACCTTCGTGGACTGATCCGTCTTCTAAAACCAGGTACGTTGAATCGTGCAATCTAGTGCACCCATCCCAATATCATGATATCCGATCTCTTATTTCCGCCCGCCATTACCCGTTTCCCCTGGTATGGTTCTCATTGAACTTCAGGCTCGGGCTCTGATATACCAACCTGCCTAAGGCGAATGTGGCCATCACTCGGCCCTTGAGCTTGGTCCCGTCCAAGGGAGTGTTCTTGCCTTTGGACTCGAACTCCGAGGTATCCACCGTCCATTCCTGTTCCGGATCAAAGAGGACTACGTCAGCGGCGGTGCCCGGCTGCAACGAGCCTAAGTCCGAGTAGCTCTCGCCGAGAACTTTGGCAGGGCCGGCTGTCAACCGGTCGATCAAAGCCCCCATACTCAGACTCTTTGCATGAACCAACTGCAGCAACGAACCCAGAGCGGTTTCAAGCACGCTGATTCCGAAGGCCGCCTCCCGGTAGGTTACCTGCTTACTGGTTAAGTCGTGGGGCGCATGGTCGGTGGCTATGCAGTCGATGACCCCGTCAGCCAATGCCCCAATCAGGGTGTCAACGTCCCTTTGGGAGCGGAGAGGCGGGTACACCTTGGTGTTGGTGTCATATGCCATCTCTCCGGCGGCCTCGGCCGGTTCTCCCTTCCGGCCCATGGCCCATTGGTCTGTGATAGTCAGGTGGTGGGGACAGACCTCGGCTGTAACCGCAAGCCCTCTGGCTTTAGCATCGCGGAGCAGCGGAACGCTGCCGGCAGTGCTGAGGTGGGCGACATGAAGGAGTCCGCCAGTGGCCTCGGCCAGGGCGATGTCCCTGGCAATCATAGCTTCTTCCGCAGCAGCAGGTATACCCTCCAATCCCAGATGCGTCGCCACCGGGCCTTCGGCCATCACACCGTTACAGGAGAGGGATCTGTCTTGGCAGTGATTACTAATCGGCAGCCCCAGGTCCCGACTGTAGACCAACGCTAGGCGCATGAGGTTGGCGTCGTAAACCGGATCGCCGTCGTCGCTGAAGGCCACCACACCGGCGCTGGCAAGTTCTTCCATCTCTGACAGCTCGTGGCCTTCGCGTCCCTTAGTGACGCACCCGATGGGCAGAACCCGCACCACAGAGCCTTGTCTGGCTCGCTCATGGATGAATTCAACCACTGCGGCATTATCTATAGGAGGATCTGTATTGGGCATGGCGCATAGGGTGGTGAACCCTCCCTTGGCTCCTGCCTTGGATCCAGCGGCGATGGTCTCTTTATACTCAAAGCCCGGCTCTCTCAGATGACAATGCAGGTCTATGAAACCAGGACAGGCCACCAAACCGGTACCATCGATGACAAGGCTGTTTTCTGGTATCCGACCGGGGTCTAATCTGCCAGCGGCGACAATCTCTCCACCGGCGATCAACAAATCGCCCACCAAATCCAAATGCCCATTAGGGTCAATTATCCTGGCCTGGCGAATCACAATGTTATTGTTTTCCACTCACCGCTCCCTCTATGTGTCTATCCATTATCTGATCCTAAGCCTCTTGGCCGGGTCCGATGGTCAGTTTGTAGAGCAGTGCCATGCGCACGGCCACGCCGTTAGTCACCTGGTCTTCGATCACAGAGTTTCCGCCGTGAGCGATGTCGTTGCTGATCTCTATACCCTCGTTCATAGGTCCCGGGTGCATAACCATAACGCCAGGTTTAGCTCGCTCCAGCCTTGAATCAGTGACCTGCCAGCGTCGGATGTATTCTCTTAAACTGGGCAGGAACCCGGCGTTCTGCCGTTCTTTCTGCAGGCGCAAAGCCATGACTACGTCTGCCTCTTCGATGGCCTCATCGAGGTTAGTCTCAACCTCCACCAGCGACGAAAAGGGCGACCGTGCCAGGTTGTCACCGGGGCGCATCAGGTCCGGCGGCATCAGTGTGGCTGGCCCTGAGAGGACCACTTTGGCGCCCATCTTGGCGAACCCCCAGATATCTGAACGGGCGACCCGACTGTGAAGCACATCTCCAACGATTACAACCTTCTTCCCCTCTAGGCTGCCGAGCTTGTCTTGAACCGTATATAGATCTAGCAGCGCCTGCGTCGGGTGCGCGTGGAGGCCGTCGCCGGCGTTTATGACGCTCACTTTGTCTAGTTGCTGAGCCAGCAGATGAGGTGCGCCGGAGTGGGGATGCCGTATGACGATGGTGTCCACGCCCATGGCCTGAATAGTCAAACCAGTGTTCAACAGCGACTCGCCCTTCTCAGCGCTGCTACCAGAGGCGGACATGTTAATCACGTCAGCGCTTAGTACCTTCCCCGCCTCTTCGAAAGATATTCGGGTGCGGGTACTGGCCTCGTAGAACAACGTGACCACCACCTTGCCGCGGAGGGCAGGAACCTTCTTGATATCCCTTCCTAACACCTCTTTCATGCTACGGGAAGAGTCCAAGACTTCAGCGATTTCCTTGCTCGAGAAATCGTCAAGGTCTAATACGTGCTTTCTGGACGCCGAATCTTGGTCCAGTAGGCCGCCGATTTCCACGGCTTCTGTGGTTCTGGAGAGGCTCATATCGGTAATCTCTAATTCTCCCCATTTTGTTTAGCCATTAACTCATTCATCTTCATCAGTAAAATCGTCGAAGACCAAAGCAACCTCGTCGGCGCCGTCAGTCTCCAACAGCCTGACTTTCACACGCTCTTCGATAGCCGTTGGCAGGTTCTGGCCCACGTAATCCGCCCTAATCGGCAATTCTCTGTGACCTCGGTCCAGGAGGATGGCCAGTTGAATCAGCTGCGGACGGCCAAAATCCACCAGCGCGTCCATCGCGGCCCGGATGGTCCGGCCGGTATACAGGACGTCATCGACAAGAACCACCCGTTTTCCCTGGATACCTATGGGGATGTCCGTAGGCTGGAGCTTGGTTTGTGACTGGTCGCGAACCCTAAGGTCGTCCCGGTAGAGGCTGACATCCAGAGTGGCCACCGGCACCTCGACACCTTCAAACTCCGCCAAATTGGCAGCAATTCGTCGTGCCAGATACACCCCCCTCGTGTGAATGCCCACAATCACGAGATCTTCCGCACCACGGTTATGCTCAAGTATTTCGTGGGCCACCCTGGTTAAGGCGCGACGCACGTCCTCTTGGCTCATTATTTGTCGCTCTTGCATTCTCTTACCTAAGTGGATTATCGGCGGGCAACAAAAAACCCTTGCCTTCAGCCGACAAGGGTATGAGCAAATCGCGCAACAGGCGCACGCTGCGGAGATTCGGGACGCTCTACTTTGCCAGCCTCACTGGACCGTCTTAAAAGTGTGGCCAAGCCTGACTAAGACCGACCGCACGACCCACCGAGTATTTGGTTGTCAGGTCATTCTACCAGAGCGTGATCCTTTCCATAAGTGGGTTAACGGCCAAATTCTTTTTAGGCCGACACCCGTTTTCGGTGGTTGGTTACGTAATCCACCAGCAAGTATTCACCAAGGTTGTCGGCGCTACTGTAGAAGGCGCGTCCGCTGTTGATACGGGTCATGCGCTCCACAAAGTTGACCAACTGGTAGTTGTTCTCCAGCATGAAGGTGTTAATCAAGATGTCTTCCTGGGTACAACGGCGCACCTCTTTAAGGGTCTCCAGTTCAGTACGGTGGCTGGGCGGATAGGCGAAGAACGCCCGGTCGCCTTCCAGGTGGGCGGTGGGTTCGCCGTCGGTTACCACCAGTATCTGTCGAGTACCACCCTTTTCCTTGGACAACAGCTTTCTGGAGAGGATCAAGGCATGATGCAGGTTGGTGCCCGACACCCAGGCGTTCCAGCTGCATTTGGCCAGGTCTTCTTCTTTGATCTCCCGCGCATAGTCCGAAAATCCTACGATATGGAGGCTGTCTCTCGGGTATTGGCTGCGCATAAGCGCCATCAGAGCCAGAGTGACCTTCTTGGCCGCCTGCCAGTTGTTGAATAGGCCCATAGATCGGCTTTGGTCTAACAACAGAACGGTTGAGGACCGGGTCATGTGCTCGTTCCGGTAAACTTCAAAGTCCTCCGGTCTAAGACGAACCGGCACTTGAGGGCCGCCTCGGAGTACGGCGTTCTTGACTGTAGCTTGCAGGTCGACCTGGAAGGGGTCGCCGAATTCATAAATCTTAGTTTCACCAAGAAGGTCGCCATTAGCGCCACGGGCGTCCATCTGATGGTTACCCATGCGGTCTTTCTTCAGGTGGGTGAAGACCTCTTTCAGGGCTTTCTGGCCGATACGGCGGATGCCCCGGGCAGTTAGGTCCATCTTTTCGTTGTCAGTCACATAGCCCGATTCTTGAAGCATCTTCCGCAATCGGTCCAATTCGTCGTAGATGCGGCGGGCATCGTCACCCAAGAGTTCGGCTAGTTTGTCGGGGTCGATGTTTTCCATGTTCCCGGTACGCATGGCTTCTTGGAGGGATTGTTCTAGTTGGTCCAACTCCTGAAGGCCTCGCATCATCTCCCTCGCCTGTTCCATGGTCAGGCCATCCTCGCCGAGAAACGGGTACTGACGGCGCAGGTCGTCCATGGGCATCAGCTGTTCCATCAACGATGCGAACTGGGCCATTGCCCGCTGGGTCTCTGGGTCGAGGGCCTGGGATAAGGCGTCTTCCATCTCACGGCGAGCTTCCGGAGACATACTGTCCAGCATGGACTGCGACTGAGCCAACTGCTCTTGTAGTTGCAGCATCAGCTCTTCAAAACTCTGGGGCGGATCGTCACCGAACATACCGCCGAATTGCTGCATAAAGCTGTCGAAGTCCGGTTCACTCCCGGACAACTTGTCTTTGATCATCTGGTTAAGCTGATCCATCATGTCTCGGGTAGCAGCCATGTCTTCAGGCGACATGCCCTTTATCTGGTCCATCATCTGCTGGCCCGTGTTCTGAGCCATCTGGCTCTTCAGCAAGTCTAAGAGCTCTTGGAACTTCTGCTGGGCTTCTGGGTCTATGAAGTCGTATTCCAAAAGCCCTTGAATCTGACTTCCGAGGCCTTCGGGGAGGTTGTTCAGCTTCTCCTGGTTGTTATCTGCGCGCTTCTTCAGCAGGTCGAGCAGACTCTGCTGTTGGTCCTTGTCTTCACCATCGTCGGCATCAACTTGGCCTTGGGCTTCGTCCAGCCGGCGTTTGATGCCTTCCCGTTCGGTTTTAACGACCTCTTCCAAGCGTTCTTTGAGGTCATCTACCACCGAGTCCATGTTGTGTTGCTGGAGTTGCTGGCGGCGCTGGTTCTTGAGTTGTTCCATCAATTCGCGCAGGCCAGGCATCTGCTGCCCGTCGTGGTTCTGGGGTCCCTGGCGCATCATGTCCCGCAGGGCCTGCATAACGTCGCCGTGGTTGAGGATATCTTCGGAGAGGAGGTCCATCAACTGGTCGGCGTCCAGTTCGAAGATCTGCTGGCTGCCGTCCCATTGGGAGTACCTACGTGTACGGTAGAGCATCGCGCATTCCTAAATTGAGGACGGGTGAATCCGGGCCATCATACCTGTGGTTTTCCGGCAATAGCAAGGACGAAAGACCGGTCTAGACAACGTTTGCGCCGAGGATGTCTTTGAGATGAGATAGCGCCCATTCATGGGCGTCGGGTTTAAAGCTGGCCACACAATCAGCGGGCACTTCAACAGAGTAGTCGCGGTTGCGGGCATCTGATGCAGTATGGAGAACACAGATGTCGGTGCAAACTCCGCAGATGATGACCTTGTCCGGCTTCGCTGCGGACAGTCTGGCTTCCAAAGGCGTGTTGAAAAACCCGCTGTAGCGGTTCTTGGGAATTACATTGTCCTCAGTCACAAACCCTGAAAGTTCCGAAATGACGTGAGGCTCTTCTGTCCCCTTCACACAGTGAACTGGAAATATCTGGAACTCCAGGTCTCCTGGGTCGTGGTGGTCCGATATGAAAAGTATCTTGGAGCCTTCCGCTTGCTGTCTGAGCAGTAACGCATGGACTTTAGGGATTATCTGCCTCGACTCATCCCCGCAATAAAGATTGTGGCCCGGCTCTAAGAA
>CAJWGH010000041.1 GCA_913031095.1 uncultured Chloroflexota bacterium
GTTTAACGACGCTGCACTGGTCCGGATAGGTACCGACAGCTCTGACGTCGTATTTGCTAGCGAACCCGTCAGGGTAGCCGGCCTCGGCCATCAGTTCTTTGGCCCTCTTCAGGTCTTCTTTACCGCCGTCAGTGTTCTTCGGGCGGATTCCGGGCCAAGTATCGCACTCTTCAAATGTGTGCGCGATACCCATGAGCGGGCAAGGGGTACCTGACGTGTCGTCGAACACTATGGAGTTATGTTGCTGTCGGTCTACCGCCAGGTTGATAGCCTGACGTACCCGGGGGTCATTGAACGGCTCTTTCTTGATATTGAGCATCAGTCCCCAGTCTGCAGACGGTGATACTGCCTGGGTCGTGTAGAAGCCGTCAGAGTCATTCTCGACCTGGTAGGCCTGCGTCGGGCTCAGGTTAGTGAACCCACTATTGGTCATCTCTAGCTCGCGGGCTTTGAACGCGGCCATCAGAGCACTAGTATCGGTGATGATGAAGTGGTCTATCGAGTCGAAATAAGGTCGTCCCTCTTTGAAGTAATTCTCATTCTTGGAGACCTTATAGAAGTTACCTCTCTGGTATTCGTCAAGTACGAACGGGCCAGACATGGCTCCATGCTTAATGACGTTCTCTGCCTGGTTCAGGTCTATACCTGCAGAAAGGAGATGTTCCGGCAGTACCTTTACGTAGTCAACTGCGAGGAACTTCAAGAAAGCGCCCGATGGGAACTGAAGGTTCATCTCGAAAGTATGGTCATCGATCGCTTTGATCCCGCCGTCGTCCATACCTAGTGCGTAGTTCCTGAAGAGCCCGGACCTTGCAGTCTTGGTTTCAGGGTCCATGTAACGTCGCAATGAGTAGACAACGTCTTCAGTATTCAGGTCTTCGCCGTCACCCCATTTGATACCTTTATGAAGTTTGAAGGTTACGGTCTCGCCGCCATTTGAGACCTCCCAACTCTCACAGAGGTCACATACGACCTTACCGACATCAACCGTATCCATCTGGACTATCTGGTTGTACAACTGGGAGTACGACATGATGCTAGATAGGGAAGAAGAGCCCTTCGGATCCCAGTCTTTCGTGTCAGCGTATGCCGACATGCGTATGTGGCCGCCAGCTTTGGGACCGGTCTTCGGTACAGCAGTCGGCTTAGCTTTTGGTGGTACAGGAGTGGGTTTGGATTTAGCTGCTGGTGCTTTAGCTTTAGCTGCAGGTGCTGCTGTCGCTTTAGGTGCGGCGGAAGAGGACGTTGATTTGGCGCTGGTGCTGGTGCTAGTCGTTTCAGCGTCTCCATCCCCTCCACAGGCCATAAGGATCAACAGCATGACTGCGACCATTGCCGGTAAGATATTCTTCACTTTAAGAAACCGTAGCCTTGACATTAATCCTCCTGGCATCTCCGCCTGTCTTTTTGTTCGTTCGAGTGTTCTTGAACCCAGATTTTTCGATTATCCCGTTTATGAAACCCATCAGTTCAGAAGGCATGCGAACGAAACCTCAAATATCTACTATTCGAGGCTTGGATATGCTAGCTCACAGGCTGGGATAAGTCAAGTAAGTGCCATTCAAAGAAAACCGGGATAAAGGGCTTGAGAATTTCTAGATACCGTTTCAACCATCAAATGGTGGTGGTCCATCTTTCCCAGTATTGGTGCCCGATTCTGAAGTAGATATGCTCAAACGAGTGTCTATCCTGGTTACTTCGAGGAGGTTGACCTCAAAGGGATCGATGAGCTTCTCACACTGCCGTTATTTACGACAGAGCCGGTGACTATCTCTCCAGTACATCTACGAAATCAACATCATTCAAGCGACTAGCCCGCCTAGCTGATCTATCTCTGAATCATTCTCGTTGTCTGCATAGATCAGATATGGTCCATCAAATCGTTGACCAGACCTTGGTCCTATGTTAACGTCCAACGACACTGTAGGCTGGTAGGTCTTGCCACTTCCTCTAGAAGTGGGCCTGCCCAAGGAGTAGATCAAAATGGAAGTAACGACCCTCGCCATCGAGAAGCTCAAGGAAGTCATGGAAGAACAAGGTGAAACTGATGGGTCCCTGCGGGTAGTGGCAATACCCGCCGAAGCAGGTGGCCTTCAATATATGCTGACTATGGAGAACGAATCTCAGTCCGATGACACCGTGATGTCAAAAGAGGGCGTTAAGTTCCTCATGGACTCCGACAGCGCTCCGTTCTTAGAGGAAGCGACCATAGATTACGTCGAGAACCTGGGTGGTCAGGTAGGATTCGTCATCAACAACCCCATGTTCGCCAGTGCTGGCGGATGTGGTGGAGGTTGTGCCTGCGGTAGCGGCGGTGGCGGATGTGGCTGCGGCGGCGGCGGATGTGGCGGCGGCTGCGGCGGTCACTAAACAAAAAGCAATCACTTAAAAAATGGGCCTCGATATATCGGGGCCCATTTTTTTGTTCTCTACCCTATCAATCAGCCCTATTCTTCTTGACGGTCTCTCATCATCCAAGCATAATTCCAGGCTGAAAAATCGGCAGCGAATCCCTCTGAATAGGATTTCATTCCTTAGGAGACAACCATGGTGCAGTCACCTCACGGTATTAGATTCGAGTCCAACCGGCCGGTAGTCATGGGTCGGAATGGGATGGTGTGCGCCGGGCATCCGCTTGCCGCCCAGGCCGGGATGGCTACATTACAGAAGGGCGGTAATGCCGTAGACGCTGCCATAGCCACCGCCGCAGCTTTAAATGTGGTCGAGCCTAACATGTCGGGGGTCGGCGGCGACGGCTACATCATGATCTACAACAAGGCTCTGAATAAGATCGACATCTGCAATGCCACCGGCGCCGCTCCTTACGCAACTGACCTGGCTTGGTATCAGGCGAATGGCATCCCTCAAAAAGGGATCATGTCGTTCTCAGTACCTGGCCTTGTGGACGGCTGGATGGCAGCGCACGAGAAATATGGCACACAAGAATTATCCGATCTTTTCTCCTCAGCCATAGACCTAGCAGACAACGGCTTCCCTGTGACGCACATTCTATCGAGGGTCATTGCCAGCGACCCCTTGATCTGTGAATTCCCCACATCCCAGGCCATTTTCGCCCCGGGAGGAAAGCCATTGCAGCCGGGGCAGATGCTCTATCAAAAAGACCTCGCTAGGACATTCCAGGCCATCGTTGACGGTGGCCGGGACGCTTTTTACGAAGGTGCGGTCGCCAAGGCAATGGTAGATTTCTGCCAAGAACAAGGCGGGCTTTTATCCATGAGGGACCTCATCGACTGCCGTTCGCGATGGCAAGAGCCCATCTCCGCCAACTATAAAGGCCACACGGTCTACGAAGCCCCGCCCAATTCCAGTGGGCACGTACTCCTCCAAGAACTGAACATGGTAGAGCAGTTCGATCTCGGGTCTATGGGTTGTAACACGGCTGACAGCATCCACATGATGGTTGAGGCCAAAAAGTTAGCGTTCATCGACCGCGAGGCCTATATGGCCGACCCGGACCACACAGACATCCCGACCAAGGGCCTGATCTCCAAAGAATACGCCAAAGAACGGGCCAAGCTGATCGACCCCAGCACGGTATCCGACCCGACCCACGGCGATCCCTGGGTGTTCCAGGGAAGGACCGGAACCGCTGGGCGGGTTACAGCCGGCTCAGTACAGGAAGAAGACACCACCTGTTTCGTGATCGTGGACCGTTGGGGAAACGCCGTCTGTCAACTGCAGAGCATCCAAAGTTCCCTGGGGTCCAGCATCGTCGCTGGAGATACCGGTATCCTGCTCAACAACCGGATGACCTACTGGCATCTAGAAAACGACCACGTGGACTGCCTCCAGCCCGGCAAGAGGGTGCGCCATACCATGAACCCGGTGATGGTTTTCAAAGGCGAAGGCCCAGGTTCAGACGGAAAAGCTGGCGGTTCCGGAGAGTTGATGCTGGTCTGCGGCACGCCCGGCGCTGACACCCAGGTGCAGACCAACATGCAGGTAATCACCCACATAATCGACTTCGGCATGACCGTGGCCGAGGCTGTGGAGGCTCCCCGATGGCGCAATTCCCACAGCCCAACGGAGTCCAATGTTCCTCACGTCTGTGATAATCTGTTGCACATGGAGTCTCGGTTCGGAACAGACGTCCGGCAAGCTTTAAGGAGCAAGGGCCATCAACTGAATATGATGCCGGACTGGGGCGCCCAGGGATCAGAGATGATGATTCAGGTGGATCCAGAGACCGGCGCTCTTCACGGAGCGGCCGACCCAAGACGGGACGGCTACGCCATTGGCTGGTAAGCAATAAGCTGGAATATTGATGCGTATACCAGGTGAGAAAAGAAGCCCTTTCCCCGATGAATGCGGGAACCGGGCCGGGGAATTCGCGGAGGCTGTAAGGGACGGGGAGATGGACCTGGCTTGGTCCATGCTATCTAGAGAGACGCGCGGCATGCGTATGGGAGTCTGGGCCACCCGTAACCAGGTCAACATGCAGGAGGCATACCGGGCCGGATACGATCCAGAACATCCGATGCGTACAGCGATGCTAGAGGACTTTCGTAAAACGGTGCTCAGCCTCTGGCCGTTGGAAGACCTTACAGACCTTGGAATCTCGCCAACCAGTTATCTAGACGATATCCACGCCTTTGCCTTCCTTCCTTTCGGAATGGAGGACGACACCACTGAGGTCGAGCACGGCCGCGCGATGAACGGCCTGATCCTCCCTATGCTCTGGGAAGATGACGATTGGCAAGTCGATCTTCCGGGATGGCGGTTCCTAGAAGTCCCGGAGAAGAGCTAACGCCTTGGCCCGGCGTTCTTCATCTGAAACCACCTCGCCCGGCATCATGCAGGACCAGCCGGCTTGCGCCCTCTGCAAGAGAGCGTCCTTGCGTTTCACTTCACACCACCTGATCCCCCGATCCAGGGGCGGCAAGTTCGGGCCTCAAGTTAAACTCTGTCCCACGTGTCACCGGCAGCTTCACGCCATGTTTTCTGAATCCACTCTGGCTAACGAACTGAACTCCGTCGAGGCGCTCCGCGCGAATCCGCAATTCTCCGATTACCTACGGTGGGCACGCCGTCAAAAAGGCCCCACCAGCTTTCGGGTACGCCGAGCGAAAAACCGTCGTTAAACTTACCTTTCCTTGTGCTTCCCTGGGGCCAGGGAATATACTCCTGGTACTATGTCTCAGCCTCAAGAAGAGTTCTCGGACGGCCTCACGACACTGCCGCTCTTTCCGTTGAACCTGGTCCTGTTTCCAGGCATGGACTTGCCTCTTCACATCTTCGAGGAGCGCTACAAGGACATGATTGGAGAGTGCCTGAACCAGGATTCTCCCTTTGGCGTCGTGTTGATCAAAGAAGGATTAGAGATCGGCGACCCGGCCGAGCCTGAAAGAATCGGCACTTCAACCAGGATACTGCGCTCAGAAGTCTTAGACCAAGGACGTCTCAACATCATGACCAAGGGCGAGCGCCGGTTCGAGATCGAAGAGATAACGCAGCGGGTGCCTCATGTGGTCGGCCGGGTACGCTACTTGGTGGAGATCGAAGGCCAGGGTTGCTCTGAACTGGTACCCCAGATCAACGACGAATACGTAGAACTGGTTCGGAATCTAACAGCCCTCACCGGCGGGTATACATCGAGGGTGGAGATCCCCGAAGACCCCATCGAGCTGTCCTACGCCATAGCCGCCAATCTGAACCTAGAGCCCCCTCTACGGCAGAGCCTGCTTGTCACGGAGACCGCGGCGACTCGGCTGGCCGACTTGATTCCCATGTTAAGGCAGGGCAACGAAGCTATGCGAAAACGCATCGCGGAACAGAACCCCTTTCAGGGTCCGCGTCTAAACTAGCCGGTCTTAGTCAGGTCTCCAAACAACCGGAGGGCCGCGGACTCAGGTATCAAACCTGAGAATAACTCAGGGTGAATCATCTCTGCCATGATCTCCAGTCCGGTAACCAACCGAGGGCCAGAGCGGCTGGTGTAAGAACCGGCATCCACCACGTAGACCCGGTTATTCTTCACTGCTGGCAGCGATGCCCACCCATCTTTGGCGATCATCGTGGGCATGTCTTCTAGCGCCCGCTTCACATCGAAGCCGCACTGCATCATGATGATAATCTCGGGCTGGCTGGCGACAACTTCATCCCAATCCAGCTTCAGCGTCCCGGTGTCCTTGTCACCAAAGCTGTTGGTCCCGCCGGCCAATTCCGTCATCTCAGGCACCCAATGGCCGCCGCACATCACGGGGTCGGCCCATTCAACGTGCAATACGCTGGGGTGGTTATCGGCATCCTTGGCTCGATCTGCCACGGCTGCGATGCGGGCAGTCAGTCCGGAGGTGATCTCCGCCGCCTTGGTTTCTGTGCCTGTGGCCCTGCCTAACCGGTTCAGGTCCTCAACCACGTCTCCGATATGGAGCGGATCCAGCGACAAGACCTCAGGCTCTTTGGCCAACCCGACACTTACCTCGGCAACCTGCCGAGACGAGATGGCTCAAACCTCGCAGATGGCTTGAGTGATCAACAGGTCCGGTTCAGCCGCTTGCAACAGGACTGTATCTATCTCGTAGATACCCAGACCCTGGGCCAGGCGTTCGGAGATCACCCGGCTGATCTCGCCGCTGGTGGGTTCTTGACCCTCGAATACACTGTGGACCACGTGGGGTTTGTCTCTAGCCTCAGGCGGATAGTCGCACTCATGGGTCACGCCGTAGAGTTGGTCACCCAAACCCAAGTCGTAGACCATCTCAGTAGCACTAGGCAGGAAAGAGCAAATTCGCATATATCTTCCTCGGCCAAGGGTTCTCAGCCGTTAGCTCCGTTGTTGGGCTATGACCCATGGTACCCTACCGGTATTTTTCAGCGTGCTGGATCAACTCAACGGTGGTATCAGCGGTCGCCACGGCGACCGAACCATAGAGGGGTCAACGTTTCTTCCAGGTTTCAACCAGATTGTGGGCATCCTCGTCATCGACACCCCACATCTCGAACTTGATGCGGATGGCATCGTAAAGCGACAGATCGCCGTGGTCGGCGTCCGAGTCGCGGTACGACTCCACGCTCACGTCCATCCAGTCCAGAGCTATGTCGTCTTTGTCAGCCAAGCGTTCGACCATGTTCACGGCGCATGCAGTGATTCCAGAGAAGAAGAACTCTCCAGCGCCGACCTCGTCACCACCGCCATCGTCGGCCACGAAATGATGGGTACGGGCGTTGCATATGGCCCTCCCCAGAGTGCCAGTGCTATATCCCCGAACTTTATAAGCCAGTGTCAGGTTCGCCATCTCTCCCTCCTGATCGGCCTCCACCCTGGTCGTTTCGCCTATCTTAGCGTCACGCCTCATACCACGCAACATGCCCGGCGATACGCTTTGACACCCTCCAACCCCGCCACCTATCATAGTGGTCAGGCCACTTTAGAGACTCGGTTTGAATCCACACGGAGGCCCCATGGCGACCATCAACGAACTCAGAGAACAGTACGAAGGTCTTGACCAGGAACTACCAGCTAAAAGCGAAGAAGCCGTCGACCCAGCATGCCTGCTCACCTTTAAATACGAATACCCAAACCAGCAGTCTCAGGTTGAGATTGACACCGACGAGTTCACCGCGGTCTGCCCGTGGACCGGCCTCCCCGATTACGGAGTCTTGACCATATCATACGTTCCGGGCGACTCTTGCATCGAACTGAAATCCTTGAAGTACTATCTCCTTTCCTACCGGGACGTAGGCATCGTCCAGGAGCACGCCGCTAACCGGATACTGAATGACCTGGTAGCTGCCTGCAAGCCCCGGTCCATGAAGATTACCCTCGATTACAAAGTCAGGGGCGGACTGCACACCGCCGTTACTGTCGAACACAACGCCGGCAAATAATCGGTTCGCCTTGCGAACATTCTTTTATTTTCCAGATTAGAATCGCATTCACATTTGACAGCGGGCACCGCCTATTGGAATACGACAGCAAGTTCGTGGGCGTTAGAAACCTATCCGCGTT
>CAJWGH010000042.1 GCA_913031095.1 uncultured Chloroflexota bacterium
GTCCAGGTAGACAGGAAATCCACAAACGACGCGCCAGCTTTAGCTGGGCCCTGATCTTTATAGCCGGTAATCCAGCAGTGACCGTGCGTGGCTTCCTGTGTAGTGGCCTGGGCCGGATAGCTGGAATATGGGCCGCCTCCGTGGCCATAACCCGTGTTGGAAACCATTATGATGTCCGGTTTCAGCTTCTTCATGTTGGGATAGTCCAGGTCCCAACTCCGCATAACTCTGGGAGTGAAATTCTCCATCACCACGTCGCTGACTTTGATCAGATCCCGGAACATATCTCGTCCCCGTGAGTCAGTCATATCCAGAGTGATTGAGCGCTTGCCGCGGTGGATTAGGTTATAGGTAGACGGACGGTTCCACCAATCGTCGCCCAAGTCGTTCTCTGGGAAAGCGCCAGCAAATCCACCAGTGCGGGTTACGTCCGGGCGTCCAGGACCTTCAACCTTGATAACCTCAGCGCCCAAGTCGGCCAGCAAACCGCCGGCATAAGGCAGGGCAAACACGTAGGTTGAATCGATTATCCGGATGCCTTCCAGTGGTAACCAGGCCATTTTTCCCTTCTTCAAACAGATTGATCCGCACCCTTCAACGGAGCACAGAACGAACGGTTAAATCACGTCCAACTGCCTCAGTCGGACGAAGTCCTCTTGGCTGTACTCCAGGCCATCCACGTAGATCTCTGAGTTGTTCTGGCCTAATGTAGGAGCCGGGAGGGTGTACTGGTATGGCGTTAGGCTCAGGTTGAACAGCGCCGCCGGCACCTTCACTTTACCAATCACCGGGTGCTCGATATCCCGGTAGAAGTCCCGGGACTCCAGTTGCGGGCACCCCAGAAGCTCTGAAGGAGTCTGGACCAACCCGAAGAGCATCCTAGCCTCAGCTGCCTTGGTGAAAAGATCCCACTTGCCCCGTTCCTTAATGGATTCTAGGACCACTTGGTCCAATTCCACCGTGTTGCGAATCCGTTGGGCAGGATCGGCGAACTTGGGCTCCTTAAGCTGAGGGTCGCCAAAGAAATCGGCGATGGTGTCCCACGTGGCCCCACCGCCGGTCTGCACTATAATCCAACCGTCTTTGCAGGGCATAGGATGGCCAAAATTACTACCGGATGGCCGCCGTCGCGCCAGAGTCCCGCCCATGAAGGGATACATTGTTTGGGTGGCCATGGCCGTGGACGCAACACACTCGGTCACCGAAACGTCGATGTGTTGTCCCTCGCCCATATTTCCCTGCATGAACAGCGCCATAGACGTGGACGCCGCGCCATTCAGACCGCCCTCGTACTGGGCTTGGAAACCTCCGTGCTTCAAGGGTTCCTCGCCCTGCACCCCGCTGATGCTCATGATCAAGCCCATTGCGTAGTTGACCACTTCCTCGCCCTTGTACTGGCTGTACGGGCCTGTTTGGCCAAAGGGCGTAATCGAAGTCATAATCAACGAAGGATTCTCTTTGCTCAGGTCTTCATACCCGACCTCAAGATCAGAAAGGTAGCCAGGGCGGTAGGACTCGATGACCACGTCCACATGAGGGACAAGGCGCTTCAAGATGTTCCGTCCCGTAATAGTTTCCAGGTTAAGCGTGGCTCCTTTCTTATTCAAATTCATCAGAAGGAAGAAAAGGCTTTTTTCGGGATGAGGATCGTCGCCGAAGAACGGTCCCATTCGACGGAGCATAGCCCCAGTGGGTGGCTCCAGTTTGAGAACGTCCGCACCGTAGTCGGCCAAGAGGCGTCCGCAGAACGAACCCGCAATGTCCTCGCTCAGATCCAACACTTTTACGCCATCCAACGGGCCGTGCGTAAGTGGAGCCTGCTCCGATTGAGTGGAAGTCAAATTACGCTTGGTCTCCTCTGGGGCTGTTCGAACCGCACAGATTGTAGCCGACACACGTAGCCTAGGCAATCACCATTCGGGGATCTCTATGATCCGAAGTGGTTCTCCAAGCTAGAGTTGAATTCCTCTATGGTGAAACTGTACTGCTGGGTGCCCCATTTCCGCACCGCATAGTGGCCAGCCACGTTGCCCATCTGCACCGCCCGTTCCGTGGGCAGCCCATGGACTATTCCCTTGATCAGGCCTCCCCTAAAGGCGTCGCCTGCTCCGGTTGGGTCTACAGCATCGGCGGCTGGGACCACTGGAATCTCGATAGTTCCGGCGGTGGTTACGATATCGCAGCCATCACCGCCCTTGGTAACAACGATGGTCTCCACTGTCTTCGCAACCTCCTCTCGTGACATGCCGGTGCTATTGCAGATCATCTCCATTTCGTAGTCGTTGCATACCAGCATCCGAGACTGGCTGATGCACTTTGCCAGGGCAGATGGTTCCCATGCTGGCAGAGACTGGCCAGGATCGAAGATAGAGAAAATGCCGAGCTTCTCATGTTGAGAGGTATACTCCACCATGTCTCCCAGGTTGCCAGGAGCCACTATGGCCAGGCACTCCTTGGGGTCAATAGAACCGAAATCAAAGCCCGACTGCTGTTTCATAGCGCCTGGGTTGAATCCGGTGATTTGGTTGTTCCGGCTGTCAGACGTGATATATGCGCCAGCGGTCAATTCTTCTTCGACAACTCTTATATCTTGGGTCGAGATGCCTATCTGATTTAGCCATTCAAAATAGCGGTGGTAATCCTGGCCGATAGTCGCCAGAACGCGGGGTTTTTCGCCCAGAAGCGACAAAGAGTAAGCGATATTCCCGGCTGTGCCCCCAAAGTTCTCCGTAAGGCTGTTCACAGTAAAACTTACGTTGATATTGTCCAATTGATCAGCCAATATATGACTGGAGAACTGACCATCAAAGTCCATGATGCGGTCGTATGCCATTGATCCGGATACCAGTATATCCATCTATTAGATCCCTCGCTGCTTATGAATAACTATGTGTGACTAGGCACTTATCAGCAGCCGTACTTACCTGCCAACAGGTCCACGAATTCCACTTGATCGCCTATTTTCAAACCCAAGTCCGCTGACTCACCGCCATTTATCTCGAGGACGTATTTTGCCGGCGAGTCCGGCGAGTATCGGGGCAAGTCGTGTAAGGGTGTATCAGGTTCAGGGAAAGGGACGTTTTCCGACACGTCCACCACTCTGCAGTTGGGGCCTATCCAGACCATATCCAATGAGATTTCCATCTCCCGCATCCAGAACCGAAACCGTTCTGCGCTCTCAAACACAAACAGCATCCCTGTTCCTGCGTCCAATGACTCTCTACCGGATAGCCCCTTATTTTGCTTCCCCGAGTCCGCCGCCACTTCAACAGGAAACTCCAGTAGTCCAACGCGGACGACCGGTTCCAAGGCAGCCGGTTCTGTCGTAACGGCCTCGGTAGATTGGATTCTAACCGTTGAGGGAGCATCCGGAACGGTTGTCGAAATCACTGATGTCGCGGCGTTCCCACAGGCAGCGGTCACAGCCGACAGTCCTAATACCAGCCCCAAAACTAGATACCGGGTGCTGGTCAGCGGTTCTGCACGGCGGTGACGCTCCAATTTCTTCCCCAGGTTTTTCCCACAGCCAGGCGATTTTTGAGCCCGACGATTCAAGCGACATGTTATCCCAGCGGCACTGAATCCACAAGCAAAACAGTGCTTCAGAGAGTCGTCGGTCGCCACTGCTGACGCCTGTGTTGACGAACCTGGGAGCCTGGGTTAGTCTGAGGGCGTTAATCCACCGGAGGGAAACAGCTATGACTCAGGAGGCCCAACCCGAGACTCAATCTGTCCTTACGCCAGAAGTCCAAGCGATGGTTGGTGTGGAAGGCGAATTGATCGAGTCCTGGGGCACTGTAGACGTTGAATATCTGCGGCGGTTCACGCAGGCCGTGATGGACCCCGACCCCCGCTACTGGGACGAAGACTTTGCTAAGTCCACCCATTACGGCGCGATAATCGTACCCCCAATAATGGTCAGCTACATGACCCAACGCATCCGCCCTGAAGCGGAAGACGCCATTACTGAGGCGTTCAAGATTAACCCGGTATCCGATGGCATAGGCTCTGTGAAACGTCCGGGGGAACTTCCTGACATTCCGACACATCTTGTCCGAACGTTAAACGCGGGCAACGAGATCGAGGTCTACCAATACCCGAACATCGGAGACACCATATTCTTCCAGAACAAATACCACGATATTCGTGAGCGGGTCGGAAGAGATGGCAAAGCTTTTCTGATAATCACCCGGGAGATCAAATACACGAACCAGGACGGGGCGCTGCTTTGTATCACCCGCCAGTCCTCGATTCGTCGCTAATTCCCAGAGGTAATTCGAATGACTACCAAATTAGAAGATTTGCTAAAGATGGATCCTGCTGATATTCAGGCGCGGAACGAACGCCCTTCCGCCGAAGAACTTCGGAACAAGACGCAGACGCACTATGAAGATGTGAACGAGGGTGATGAGTTGCCCAAATACATCTACTCTCCTACTCCCACCCACCTTTTCCGCTGGAGTGCCGCCATCGAGAACTTCCATCGGATCCATTATGATTTGGACTTTGGGTTGAATCACGATAAGAACCCCAGTATCCTGGTCCACGGTTCTTGGAAGCAGAGCGTCGTGCCCCAGTATTTGAAGGATTTTACCCTGCCCAAAGGCTGGCCTTGGAAGGCCCAATTTGAACACCGCGCCATGCTGGTCCCCGGTGACACACTTATCGTTTGGGCAATCGTGACCAATAAATACGAGAAGGGCGGAATGGGCTTCATCGAGATGGACTTGGGTATGAAGACCCAAGACGGCGTCGAGAGCATGCCCGGCAGCGCAACAGTCGTGCTGCCCTTGAAGGATGGGCCGGATATCCCCTACCCCTTCGTCCCGCCCACCGATTAGCGAGCTGACAGCTGTCACCCATGAGCTTTTTATTAAGAGGTAAAGGACCGACATGGCTCGATTTCTAGCGGTACACAATGTTTCCGGGCTCACGGAAGAGCAGTTCCGGGAAAAACTAAGCGCCGTCAGCCAGTGGCGCCCGGACCGGCGCACCACCATCTTGAAGGTCTATGGAGATTTAGGACGAGGCAAACTGTTCATCGAATGCGAGGCGGTTGAGCAAGAGCATTTCGAAGACTGGATCAAAATGACCGGTTGGCCCGCTGAGTCCATCTACAACGTTGATCTGGTCATGCAAGTGGGCAATATCTGGAAACTTTAGTTTCACCTAAAGGCCGATAGGCGCATTTCGATTAATAGGCCACCATTTGGATGGAGGCCAACACCGAAACCAAGCCCTTCCTCTGATCAGTTCGTCAGATACTGGACCAAACGCTCGACTGTCATTACTATCAACCCTATTATCGCCCAGTAGAAAATATTCATCCGGGCCGTTAAACCACTCTTTCTCTTCCTCGCCAGCAACCCCTTGCGTATACGCCTCAGCCATCGCCACACCGTTCAGATAGACCTGACCTCCGGCGATCCTAATGTCTTCCCCAGGCAGACCAACGACGCGCTTGATGTAGATTCCTCCTGGTCGCTGGAAGGCGGCCACATCCCCTCGGCGCAGCCTGTTCCACTTGAACCGAGTCCTCACGACAAAGACAGACTGCCCGTGGCCGAGAGATGGAAGCATGCTATCCCCCTCAACCCGGAACCTGGCCGAGAAGAATATGTTCACTACCGCCTGGCAAACCGAGACAAGCACGGTACTCATCTCCTTAAATAGCTAAGGTGGACCACCCTGATATTTTAGTACCAATATCAACGCCTATGGACTAAAACTTGCCTCTAGCCTAGAATTACTCAGATTCGACCTACGACCACGAAAACGCGCTTGCAGCGCCGCCAAAGGAGAACACAATGGAGAACGGAATCATTCGCGTTGGGCTCATCGGCGCCGGTGCAAACACCCGGCTCAGGCATATACCCGGCCTTCGCGAACAGGAAGGTATTGAGATCGTGGCCGTGGCAAACCGCAGCCGTGCTTCAGGTGAGGCCATCGCCAGCGAGTACGAGATTCCTACCGTATACGACAACTGGCTGGAGCTCATGGAGGCGGACGACATCGACGCCGTCTGTGTAGGAACCTGGCCTTACATGCACCGCACCCTGGTCTTGTCGGCTTTGGAGAACGACAAACACGTCCTCACCGAGGCCCGCATGTCCATGGACGCAGCAGAAGCCCACGAGATGCTTGACGCCTCCCGTCAGTTCCCTCACCTGGTGACCCAAATCGTTCCCGCCCCTGCCACTCTCCAGGTCGACCAGACCATACAAAGCCTTATTGCAGAGGGCTATCTCGGTCAACTGTTGGCCCTGAAGCTGAGGGTTAGCGACGGCCACGGCCGCGCCGACCGATCCGACTCTTTTATGAATACCGAGGCCCCGCTCCACTGGCGTCAAAACCGGCAGTTAAGTGGTTACAACATCATGGGCATGGGCATCTGGTACGAATCTCTGATGCGCTATGTTGGCCCGGCCACCAAGGTAATGGCTATGACCCGCGTCTTCACCAACCAGCGCAAAGACGAGAACGGCATAATCCGCTCGGTTTCAGTCCCAGACCATGTGAATGTCCTCTGCGAGTTCGCCTCGGGAGTCCAGGCCGATCTGAGCTGGAGCACCGTCACCGGCCTCCAAACCGGTGCTGAGATGTGGATATTCGGCACCGAAGGCACCATCAAAATTGAAGGCCCGCCCTTCGATAAAATCTTCGTCGGTAAGAATGGCGACAAAGAACTAAAAGAACATCCCATTCCGGACAACATGCGCGGCAAGTGGCAAGTGGAACAGGACTTCATCAACTCGATTCGTGGGACCGTACCCGTCACCCACACGCCCTTCGACGTAGGCGTTCAGTATATGGAGTTCACCGAGGCGGTCACCCGCAGCGCCCAGTCTGGGCAGGCGGTTTATCTGCCCCTTTAGATCGATTCCCAATCGTCACAAACCCGCTACTAGCTAGGGAGGGCAACTATGGCTTCTCAAGGAATCAGAATCGGCCTCATCGGCGCCGGCAAGAACACGCGTGACCGGCACATCCCGGGTTTCCAGAAAGTCGAAGGCCTGGAAATCGCTGCCGTCGCCAACCGCAGCCGGGCATCTAGTCAAGCGGTGGCCGACCAGTTCAACATCTCCGGGGTCTATGACAATTGGCAAGAACTGCTTGAGGACCCAAGCATAGACGCCGTCTGCATCGGTACCTGGCCCTATATGCACCGCACATTGACACTAGCGTCTTTAGAAGCCGGTAAACACGTGCTCTGCGAGGCTCGCATGGCCACCAGTGCCCAGGAAGCACAGGACATGCTCGACGCATCCCGCGAGCGGCCCGACCTAGTCACCCAGATCGTCCCGTCGCCCCTAACTTTCAAGATTGACCGGTTACTCCAAGCGAAGATCGCCGAAGGCTATATCGGCGACATCATCGGCGTCTCGGTCCAGTCCTTGGGCAATAACTTTATGGACCAGGGTGGTCCCATGCATTGGAGGAACGACCGCGATCTCAGCGGCTATAACATCCTGAATATGGGCATCTGGTACGAGGCTATGATCCGCTGGGTCGGCCGCGCCACAAAGGTAACCGCCATGACCAAGGTCACTGTTAACAGCCGGAAGGACGAGAGTAACCAGACAGTGGATGTGACCATACCTGACCACGTCGGCATCATCGCCGAGCTGGCCAACGGGGCCATGGCCAACATGCAATTCAGCGCCGTGACCGGCCTATCATCCGGCAATGGTGTCTGGATTTATGGCAGCGAGGGAACCCTCCACGTAGACGGTGCTCTAAACGTCTACGGCGGCCAGCGCGGCGACGACAAACTGGCCGAGATTCCCAATTCTGAAGAAGGGCGGGCCTATTGGCGCGTGGAAGAAGAATTCTGCAACGCCATCCGAGGTCAA
>CAJWGH010000043.1 GCA_913031095.1 uncultured Chloroflexota bacterium
CCCTCATTGGCCAGAATCGCCATCAACCCGGCATGCACCGTAGGCGATTCGTCTGCTTCTTCAGCAATGGGTCCAATCTGCTCCTCGGCTATGCGCCGCACTCGTTGCTGTAGTTCTTGTTGTTCTTTCGTGAATGCGAAGTCCAATGTAAGCTCCTAATCCCGCCTTTCGTAATCGGGCCTGGGTAAATTTACCGTTACAAACCCAACCGCCGCACCAACTCCTCGGCGGTGACCGTTGCCCCGGTTAGTCCTTGGCCGTCCTGGTCGGCCAGGAACGTAGCGGCTTTAACCATGTCATTGGGGGTGGCCCAGGCAGAGACGTCGGCGTCTGGGCGCTGGGCTAAGAAACCCTCTGTGGCCACCGGGCGCAAGGGTTTCAACACGTTTACGGCAACGTTGTGGGGGCCCAGTTCCATGGCCAGCCCCCAAGTGAAACGCTCTAGTCCAACTTTAGCAGCGCCGTAATTCTGACCGATTAGAGCGATCTCTTCGCTGTCTGCCGACAGTGTGGACGAGAATATGTTGGTGGCGGCGTGGGACGATATGTTGATGATGCTACCACCGCCCTGCTCAATCATGATGGGTGCCGCGGCCTTGCAGGCGATGAACGGCGCGCGCAGGTCAATGGACATCACCAGGTCCCACTCTTTAACGGTCATCTCCAAGAAGGGTGTGTAGCTGCCGATGGCGGCGTTGTTGATCAGTATGTCCACTGCGCCGTATTCGTCCAGCGTACGGTCTATTAGGTGACGTATACTGTCTTCTTCCCGTACGTTAGTGGGCACGGCCAAGGCCTTTCCGCCTGCGTCTTCTATCTCACCCACCGTGGAGTGGATGGTGCCCGGCAGCATAGGGCGTGACTCCTCGGAACGGGCCGCAACCACCACCTGAACACCCTCCATCGCTAGACCCATCGCCATGGCCTTCCCGATACCCCGGCTGGCTCCGGTCACGATTGCAACTTTGCCGTCTAAGCTCATTGATATTCCTTCGCCAACTGTTCTCCACTGATTGAGTAAAGTTCAGTGGCATTTAGATTCCTAGCAATTTAAGTCCTCGACAGCGGTTGGTCAAGAATAGCCGGTTGAAGCAACATAAAGAAGAAAAATGATGCTGATTTAGTCGGCTGAGGAACGATGCTCCTGTGGCCATTTTTACGCCTAGCTCCATCTTGACAAACCAGCCTTCAGAGCCAATCATGCTGGCACGTGGGTAACGTGTTGGTTGTGCACCTGGCCTGATACCAGGGAATTTGATTGGGCCAATTAGATTGAGGAGCGAACGATGACAACTTTGGTATTAGGCGGCACCGGCTTTATCGGCAAGAGAGCTGTTCCCCGTTTGGTCCAGCGCGGCGAGAAAGTCGTGGTGATGGACATCAATCCCGGAGCAGCGGACTTCAGCGAATATGGCAGACAGGTCGAGGTCATCCGCGGCGACATAATGCAGTTCCAAGACGTAGTGACCGCCATCATGCACGCCAAGCCGGACCGCATCATGAACCTGGCCTACCTCTTAGGCAGCGGCGACGACACACCCCATTTCACCATGAAGCTGAACATCCTAGGTATGGACAACTGCTTCGAAGCCGCCCGGATATCCGGAGTGAACCGCGTGACTTACGCCAGTTCTATCGCGGTGAGCGGCCAGCAGTCCAACTTCGGAGACCGCACCATCAACGAAGATGACCCGATGCACGGCACCAGCCAGTACGCCATGCACAAACGGTTCAACGAATTCCAGGCCCAGCAGTTCAACTCAGTGTACGGCATGTCCATCACGGGCATCCGTCCCGCCAACGTGACAGGGCCGGACAAAGTTCGCGGCTCCACAGATCATGTGCAATGCGTGACCTTGCCGGCTGCTGGAGAGCCAGTTAGCTTCCCCAAAGCCGGCCTGATGCGCCTTCCGGTCCATGTAGACGACATCGCCGAAGCATTTGTACGGGTGACCATGGTGGACGAGAGCCACTACCCCATTTACAACTCGGGTGGCTATCCGATTAGCCTGGGCGAATTAGCGGACATCGTAAAGAAATTTTTGCCCGAAGCAGAGATCAACTTCGCCAGCAAAGATGGTAAGGAAGAATCTGGCAATTACCTGACCGATAACAACCGCCTATTAGGCGAGTTCGAACTAGAATACCCACCCATTGAACAGCGCATCCTACAGATAATCAACGACGTGCGACGCGACGAAGGATTGCCGTTGGTGAACTAACAGCTAGCGGGAACCAGCTTACTGGGGCCCATAAAGAGCCCTCCCTTCCTCTGGAGGAAGGGAGGGCTCTTTATGGTGGGCGCCTGAAAGGTTTCAGCTCATCTAGTCCGGAACTCTGGTGGACTGCCAGGCTACCATCTGCCATCCACCGTTACGTTTGGCATAAACGTCGGTGAACTTCAATTCGAACTTGTTGCTACCCACGTGAAATTTCCCGTGGCCGGTTACCACTGCAGTGTCTCCCAAGTCCCGGATTTCCCCGAATTGCAACTCCAAAGAATTGTAGACGCTTTTACCAGTCTTCACGGCGTCTATGAAGCTGGCTTTGTTGTCTAATCTGGCTGTCGTATGAGTGTATATCAGGTCATCGGCCAGAATCTCTTCCAATGTTTGGACATCACCTTTAAGCATCGCTTCGATGCGACGGTTTTCCAACGCTAAAATCTCATCCATGATTGTCTTCTCTCCTCCATATTATTTGGTCTCTCCTGTAATGGGCTCTAACGTTCCTGTAGCACAGCTCCCGACAGTTCAGCAATCTTGTTGACTCTGACTAACACAGCCACACCCAGACGGCCTGGGTCTCTTTCCAACTCGGCCTCTACTGTACGTGACATGACATCTTCCCGTATGGGGCCTGATTCGTACACCTCTGCCGTGCCGTAGAACCGCCATCTGATCCGGTCCGTCATGTTGTTATAAAGGACAGTTATCTTGGGATTGTCAGACACGTTTTCTAGGGCGGTGCGCTTGGCACGTTCCCAGTACGCCAAGGTCTCAGAGTCATAGGCCATAACGCTGCCTTTAAGGCTTAGTTGCGGCTGCCCGTCTTTATCGACCGTGCCGATGGTGCAGTCCCAACCGTCGGCATGGGCCCGGTCCACCAGCTCCTTCATCTGTTCGGTGATCTCGATCATTGCGCGTCGACCTCCCTCTAAGCTCGTCAAACACCACTGGGTTCCCCAGTATATCTTTTAACGACCTTTGAGGATGAATCTTTGGTCGCACGTGACAGCCTGGGCATGAAACAGAGGTTCCTGGAAGAGCAACTAGTCGGCTGTGGCGTCCGATGGCCCAAGATCCTATCGTGGTTCTGATGAAACTTCGCCAGAGCCACAATCCGGAAACAGTAGCATTAAACCCTGGGCAAATCGCAGAATACTGCCAATCTCATACGCGCCTATAAACCCATTCGGGATTATTCCTCGCCATCCAGAATGGGTACGCCAAGCACGAAATACTGTCCCTTATGGTTGACGCGCTTAGAATCGGATCTTATAGTTCTGAACATCCTGGAGCCTTGGTTATTGAGGCGACTACATGTCAAAAGTTGACACTCTCCAATCGGACGTGGAATCCCGTGGCATAAGAAGTACCGCACCTTTCATATTGGGCGGGCTGAGTGGAGGACATGCGGTCTTCCACTGGTTCAGCCAAAGCTTCTTTGTGATGTTGCCCGAGGTCGTGGCTACCTTCGGTTTGAATGGACTTCAAGTTGGAGCTATCGCCGCAGTGCGGGAAGTGGTGTCCGGAATAATCGCCCTTCCTGGCGGGGTTGTTACCGATATGGTTCGGCGGCACTGGGGGATAGTGCTGGCTATATGCATGGGCCTGTTCGGTCTGGGTTGGCTGATCATGGCGATCGCTCCGGTGTATACGGTGCTCTTGGTAGGAATGGCTGTCGTGGCAGCCGCGGCTTCCATGTGGCACCTGCCAGCTGCAGCTGCCTTGTCTCGGCGATTCGTCGACCGCCGTGGCTCTGCTCTTTCGCTACACGGCGTCGGCGGCAACATAGGAGATGTCCTGGGACCGGCATTAACCGGGGTTCTCCTATTGACCCTTTCCTGGCGTGGAGTGCTCAGCATATACGCGGCAGTACCTCTATTGCTCGTCTTCTTGGTCTATTGGGCGTTTCGCGACATCGGCCGGACCGGTTCCCAAGACGAACAGCCCTCCGGGTTCAGAGATCAGATGACCAACACCCGGCTGGCATTCCAAGAACACCCTCGTTTATGGGGAATAATGGCCGTGGCGGGCCTTCGTGGTATGGCCAGCGTGGCTTTTCTGCCGTTCCTAGCCCTTTATCTGGGACTCGACGAAGAATTAGGTCTAGGCAACGCCGCCCTGGGCCTGCACATCGCCCTGCTGGTGGGTGTAGGAGTTGTGGCCACCCCGGTCGTAGGTTACATCTCTGACCGTTTGGGCAGAAAATTGGTCCTGATACCCGAGATGATAGCGCTCTGCGCCCTGTCGGCCCTCCTCGTGCCATTCGGCGAAGGTATCGGTCTGATCGTGATACTCGCCCTGATGGGCCTGTTCTTCTTCAGCGACCAGCCTATCCTGACCGCAGCGGCCCTGGACACAGTAGGCCAGGGAGTAGCCGCTAGCGCTCTAGGAGTATTTTCGTTCTCTAGGTTCGCCCTCGGCGCCGCATCCCCTATCATCGCCGGGGAACTGTTCGACTCCGTAGGCATCGAATCTACCTTCTACTACATCTCTGGCATCTACCTATTAGCCACGTTGGTGTTGGTAGCAGTCCCGTTATCCGTCAAGCAACCACAAACGGACCAAGGCGGCTAGGGTCGCGAACAAGAACTCGATTTAAAAACCAAAGGGCCCCGTCCTTTTAGCAAGGATGGGGCCCTTTGGGATACTGTCCATCACATTGAAAGAACCCACTACGACTTGAACAAATTTACTGTCCCTCAATCCTACGCCTATAGAACAATCATGGAATGGGATGAGGTCATAAAAAAGAACCTAAGCCGTTCCGGCCAATTGACAGATCAGCACGAATCCGAGGATCCCTGACCAGTGACTAACTAAGATACAAAAGAGCCACCTCAAATGAGGTGGCTTTTCTTGTTTCAGCGACACCCCGTACCGAGAAGGCACCGAGGTGTCCTCACTAGCGCATTGGTGAAAATGAAGAGGGCACCATTATCTTGTTCTCCATGCTGACCAACAATTTCCCTGTGCCGGGCGGCCAGTGGGGACTTTCTAAGGCTTCCGCCCGGATCTGGTCGCGCTCTTGCATGTCTTTATAGGGCCAGATATGGACCCATTTGTTCAGCCCGTCAAGTTCGGTATACATAGCAGCGGCCATTGGAGAATATTTTTCACGATGAGGCACAGAGGCCCCCCAGCGCTTTAGTATTTCTGGTAATGTACCGGTTTTAAGCGTGTAGGTACGCATTTCATAGATGTTTCCCAATTTCTGGCCTCCGCCCATCGGCCTCATAAATGGTGCGGGTACGAAAATCTCTGACGCCATGCTCACAAATATATCCGGGTCATTGGGGGGCGGCCAATGTGGATCGTTGCTGGCTTCGGCCCGAATACGAACACGTTCTTCGGGTGAATCGTAGGGCCAGACGTGAATGACTTGGTTTAGCGGTCCCACCTCAGTGTGCCAGAACGCGGCCAGCTTCGAATATTTTTCTCGATGAGGAAGAGAGCCAGCAAAGTTCTCTTCGAACTCGGGCACCGACTCCGGCGTTAATACATAGGTACGGACTTCGTAAATCATTTGGCTCCTTGACAGGCAATTCTCTATTTGAAGCTCGAACATGCCAATCGCTATGAATGTTCTATCGAACATCAGCGGGGGGTTGGCACTGGGTAGCGGCGACCGCACAGGAAATCTTTGAGGAGCTTGTAAAGGGTGAGAGGTTAACCCATCAGGGGAGGATTTTTTAGATACTCCTTGGCAAGCCGTAGTCCGGTTTCCTTCAAAAGCAATTTGTCTTCTCCTGGGGTGCTCGCCTCCGGGAGTCGAATTACTGTATCGTTGGCATATGTTGGTATGACGGGCACAGATTGTTTTAGCAGGCCGTCCGGTTCCCGTCCTTCACGGACTGCTCTAATCCCTCTCCGCAATTGTTGCCGAAAAATAATCACCCCTCGGTCAGAAGTAGCCAGATGCTCTAAGCCGTGGACAGCGATGGGGCGTTGTGCGATCTGGGCATCGAAATCCCCAGGCTCCCGTTGGCGTTGTTCGTAGGTCCTATCGTCAGGCATCTGACCCGGCATCCCGACTCGGTTCGCCCACCAATGGGGAGTCACCTCTTGCTCATCGCTCACGTGCCGGAATTCCACTTGCAAAGTAGTACGGTCGTCTCTCGGCACGATCCATCGGCTCATCATTGGGCCATCGAATGGATGGATCTCTTTACCGTCCTCCCATACGGGGGACACCATCATCAAATTGGGCAAGACTGAATCTACCATCCGCAGCCACATGTTGTCTCCGACTCTCCGAGTGGCCACATAGGCTAATCCCAAAGGAGTCTCGATGTAGTCTAGTTCGGGTACCACGCCGAATTCTTCCGTGAATTGGGCGCCGCTAACGATGGTATGGAGGAATGCCGTGTGTACCGGATCTTGAGCATTTTCTGCTATTTGAAGCCAGTTACAAGAATAGTCATACCTAGGGCCAGCCACGATGTGGTATCCGGGACGTACCCAGCTATCGAATACTGGGAAAGGGGGCTTCTTGTCGGGTGGTCCCATGTATACAAACACAGCGCCGGCAGCTTCGTGAGTGGCGTATGCTCCATGGAATCGGCGGTCTTCTAGCGGTCTGTCAACAGGCTCTCCGGGTGTCTCAAGGATGGCGCCGTCCACGTCTATTAGCCAACCGTGACGGCAACGGATCCCTCGCTCCGAAACCGTGCCAAACTCCAGAGAGTGCATTCCATCGGGGCAGTTGGCTGCCACCGCGCCCATCCGCCCGCTGAAGTCTTGGAACACCACTAGATCTTCACCTAGGATACGTGTCGCCACCGGAACGTCTGTTAGTTCCTCCGTGTATATCACCGGATGCCAGAACCGGCGCAGATACTCCCCACCCGGAGTCCCAGGTCCTACGTGGGTTAGCTCCGTGTCTTCTTCGGGGATCTCTCGATGCGCGTAAGCGTTGTAGGTTTTGTTGAGAAAAGCTTTCCTAGATGTCAATTCAAAGCTCCTACTGGCACTTTTGTGAGATGCATTGGGAATCCTTCATCCAAGTTTACAAGTTTTTGGCTCAAATATGTTAAGCGACGATATTATAATCGGTGTCGCATACGGGGCTATTTTAAGGTTGCCGCAGGGTCAGTTACCTTTGCCTCCGTGCGGTAGCGTCTTCAGCGGTTGTGATTGAGGTCTTCATAATCAGGGCAGACGTTGATGCTAAACTCCCTCTAGATTAACCTCTCTGAGCGTTTTCAGAAACTACTTAAGGTGCTTTTTGCCCTCCGCCAAAGATGAAAGAAGCCCCCTCAAATGAGGGGGCTTTTCTTGTTTCGGCGACACCCCCATCGGGAAGGCATAGGGGGCGGGTACGTAGAGGGTATGGGCATCGGCAGCCGAAGCGTCAAGATATACAGGGTCACCGCCAGCGTGAAAGGGTGGCCCTTTTTGTTGCCCTCCAGGAAGTAGCGATGTAGTATCCAAGAAACATTCATGTGATCTGCAGGATAGCAAGGAGAGTTGCCATGGCCCAAGAACCTAACGTGATCGAACTGTACGAAGGTGCGGTGCAAAACATGCTGCCCATCCTAGGCGGCATCCAGGAGAA
>CAJWGH010000044.1 GCA_913031095.1 uncultured Chloroflexota bacterium
CAGAGGTTGGAGTTACCAGCTATTGTCACTACGATTTGGCCTTGCCGGACACCGGTTCCGGTGTCGCCCACCGAACCCGATGTGGACATGTTACTGCCCAAGCTAGATGCCACGTCGGCGATAGCCATCATGATGGGCTCCGGGTGGCCAACGGCCCTGATCTGGCGGGGAGACTCGCCAGCGAACACGGTGACTGTGCTCTCTTTGTGAGAGAAACCACGCTCCACGTGCAACGGCGTCCAATGAGTCTCGGTGTCGGCTTCGGCGATGCAATAGGTGTACTTGCCTGGGTGGCCGATGACGCTCCGGTCAAAGACGCCAGGTATGGCGGCGCAGGCGTTCATCAAGATTAACCGCACAGCCCGGCCGATGGTGGCATTGGCCCGGTTACCGGGGCCGAATAGGTTGTTACGTGAGTTAATATTTAGTTCTTTCGCCATCGGGCCGTTCACGATCGACAATATGGCGGAGCCGCCCATGCTGGAAGACGGGCCTACAAGGTTAAAGATGGGCTCCAACATGGCTTCGGTGGCGGCCAACACCACCGGCATGTACTCTGGTAGACATCCAGCCATCACCGCGTTGGAGGCTACCTTGCCGACGGTTATCTCGCGTCGGCGTTCAGGTAGTTCGCCGACTACCTCATCGGCAGGTCGGCCGGAATGTTCGATGAATTCTCCGACACGTTGTTCAGTGGGAGGTACAACCGGTAGACCGTCGGTCCAGCCCAACTCATAGCAGCGCTCGATGGCCTCCAAGGCTGAGTCCCAATTGACAGTAGTGGTATCGCCTGGTTCAGGCAAAGTAGTTTCCTCCGATTGATTCAAAACCTTCGTCGCTCACCTTCTTTCTAGGTGAACTGAAGAATCTGGTTGCCGTGGTGAGGGCACGTTTGGCTCAGAGAAGGCGACCGGAAAACCAGCCTTATATGCTCCTAGCTATTCTAGTCTCTCAGAGAGGATGCCCGCTCTAAACCTTGCCCCCTCAAGAGGGGGCAAGGGATCTTTTCGAAGTTGGCCGATTACGGCTGACTGTCGTTAGCTACTTGGCCAGCGTGTACTTGGACAGCGATCGTAGTTCTTTGGGTGGGGTCATGTGGGATCCGCGGATCGTGAAGGATACCTCAGCTACGTAGATGGAACCCTGGGAGTCTACGGCGATGCCATGAGGAGCTATGAATTGACCTGGCCCCTCCCCTTCGTTTACATCGCCGAACTGGCTGACCAGGTCGCCCTTCAGGTCGAATATGGAAACGCGGTGTCCTAGGCCTGGGGCATCGTCTACGCCGCCCATGCCGTTAAGCTCACCAACGTAGATATGTTCTCCCCAGAGGACCATCGAGTCAGGCCTGTGGATGTTGCTCCACATGGTCTGGAATTTGCCGTCAGTGTCGAAGATTTGAATCCGGTGGGCTTCACGGTCAACTACATACACGTTGGCGTTGCTGTCGATTGCTATGTTATGAGGGCGGATGAACTGGCCGGCGTCAATACCAGGGCTGCCCCAGGAGAACTTGTATTCGCCGGTACCGGTGTAGACGTGGATTCGGGAGTTGCCGTACCCGTCTGACACATATATATCGCCGTTCCCTGGGTGGATCGCGGCCGACGTGGGCCGGTTGAATGGCTCTCCACTCCAGCGTGCTGCGGGCTTGTTGCGTTCACCGATCTCCATCAGCTTCTCTCCGGAGGCACTGAACTTCTGGATGGTGTGTATACCGTCATCGGCGCAGAGTAGGGAGTCGTCGTGAGCTATGTAAAGGCCGTGGGTCCGGTCGGCGCTGAAGTCACCTTTCCCGAATGACCGGATGTAGTTGCCGTCGCGGTCCAGAACGATGATCGGCTCCTCCCCGCGGGTGAGCACGAACACGTTGTCCTGTGAGTCTATGGCCACACCCGGACATTCTTTGAAAGTCATGCCGCTGGGCAACTTGGCCCAGTCCGGAACAAAGTTATATCGGAAATCGCCCTTACCGTAGACGTCTGGCATGGTGTGCACCTTTCGTTATCGAATTTTGGCTGCGGTTGCTGCCCGAACGGACGTGGAAACAAGCTTTGAGCGGCGTTATCCGACGGGCATGGATATCCTAAGTCTGGCCGAAACTGGTGTCAATGGCTAAGATGAGGCCTGTTTTAAAAGGCGTGGTTAGGTAGTGTCAGGTGGCGTTCGGGTCGACTTGGAAAAGACCGATGGGATTGCCCTCGGTGTCGTTACAGACGGCGGAATAACCGACCTCAGGGATGGCTATTTTGGGCCTCACCAGCGTGCCGCCATTGGCCTGGATTTTGGTTATAAAGTCGTCAACCGAAGCGACATCTATGAAGTTGACACCGGTGAAGCCGAATTCTGGTCGACCAGTGATGGCTCCATCGATGCCGGCCTCGCCTTCCCTACCTGTGATGGCGAGCCAATAATCATCCGGCCCATCCCATTTATGCATATCCCAGCCAAAAACTTCAGAGTAGAACTTGGTAGCCCTCGCTAGCTCATCGGCATATATTTCAAAATGTACAACGCGGGGCAAAATTGTCCTCCTGGGGCGGTGTTAACTTGAAGGGAATCGCCCTATCCTGGCCTTCCTGAGTCGGGGCGGGAGACGGAACTTGTTAAAGGCTGACGGCTAGCTACTTCAGAACCTGCCCGCCTTCTCCCTTCAGGTAGTCGGCTGTCCGCAACGCCAGAGCCTGGATCGTCGGTGTAGGATTAATACAGGCACTGGTAGTGAAGATGCTGCCGTCAATGATGAATAGGTTGGAGACGTCATGGGTGCGCCCCCATCGGTCCACCACCGAGGTCTCTGGGTTTTCCCCCATCCGGGCGGTGCCCAGCAGATGCCAGCCAGCGTTACGGCGCAAGGGTTGAGCGACTGTCTTCTTAGCTCCAGCGGCCTCAAGAACCTCGGTGGCCCGGGCGACAGCGTGGTCTAGCATCTTGGACGTGTTTTCGCTGACGGTGTAGTGCAGCTTGGGCGCAGGGATGCCGTCGCTGTCGGTCAGTTCAGGGTCTAATGTGACCATGTTGTGTTCTTCGGGCAAGTCCTCGGTCATGATGGTGATGCTGATCATGTGCCCGAAGCGCTCCTTGAACTCGTCATGGTGACTCTCGCCCCAGGCGATTTTTTGCCCCACTAGACTGCCGATGGCGGCCGGTAGCGGAGCGTCGGTGTACGCCAGGACCTGTAGGTCGTAACCTCGGACGAAATCGTGGTCTGGGTTTGTCTCGTAGAACTCTTGGCTGAGCATTGTACTTCCCCTGGGGCCGCCGGGTTCTTCGTCAAGGTCTTGTTCGAAGATGCCCACAACAGAACCTACTGGGTGATGCATAAGACACTTACCGACCAGGCCGCTGCTATTAGCCAGTCCGGTGGGGAACGAGGCAGATTTAGAGTTGAGCAGCAGACGGGCGGTACCTACTCCGTTACAAGCTAGCACGACAACCTTGGCTCTTTGCTCCTTCAATTCACCGTCTTGGTAATAGAGCACTCCAGTAGCATTCCCGGACTCGTCCACCGTTATCTCTCGGACCCTGGCGTAGGTCTCTAGCCTGGCGCCTCCCTTGATCGCAGGCGGCCAGTATGTAAGATCAGCGGAAGCAAACGAACGCAGATAACCACCCACGTCAGGGTCTCTGTCATGATGACGGATGGACGAAATAGCGGTGTCGGAAGCCCACCAGTGCCAACCCAGCTTGTCGAAGGCCTTGGCCAACAACTGGCCGCTCTTTCTGATAGATAGAGGAGGACAGGGACGTTCCGGTTTCTCCGGATACGCCGGGTCTCCATTGAGCCCGGAGACACCCATCATACGGTCGTTTTCATCGTAGTAGGGCTCAAGCTCTTCGTAGCTGACTGGCCAGTCGTCGGCCACTCCTTCTAGGGTCTTGACCCGGAAGTCGGATGGGTGGAAGCGCGGGAAATGGGCACCCCAGTGAATCAGGCTGCCTCCGACGGCGTTGTACATGAGCGGCGCGATCGGCGTCTCATCTTCGTTGATCGGATAGTCTTCCGGCAGGCCCCGAAATCCGGGGTCTGGATGGAAATCCGTCTGCCAATGTATATGGGCTGTGGCCTCCGATACGGGGAACGCGTCGGTGGGTACCCATCCTCCCTGCTCCAGGCATACAACGTTGATGCCGGCCTGTGCCAGGCTCCAGGTGAACGCTGCGCCAGACGCTCCTGCTCCGACTACAAGTACGTCGGCGATGTCATTGTTACTTGTCATTTTCGTACCTCATATGCGTATGGGCACCCCGATTTCCCGGGATGCCCATACAGTTGTTCATATCCGTGCCGGCGGTTGAAAGCACTCAACTGTTCGTCTGCTACTTCCGCTCGAACATGGCAGCCACGCCTTGTCCTCCGCCCACGCACATTGTCTCCAGGCCGAATTGGGCGTCGCGCTGCTCCATCTCGTTCAACAAGGTCGTCAAGATGCGAGCGCCGGTGGCGGCGATGGGATGTCCCAGGGAAATACCCGAGCCATTAACGTTCAGGTTGTCCTCATTGGGCAGCTTCCACTCGCGGAGTACCGCCAACACCTGGGCGGCGAATGCCTCGTTGAGTTCAATCACGCCCATATCTGTTAATGACATGCCAGTCTTCTCCATGAGCTTACTCACTGCGGGCACTGGACCGATTCCCATAGTTGCGGGGTGGCAGCCCGTGACTACCCAGCCCTTGAGGAACCCCATGGGCTCGAGGCCTAGTTCTTCCAGTTTGTCTTCAGCCACGACCATGCAGACTGATGCGGCGTCGTTCTGGCTGCTGGCGTTTCCGGCTGAGACCGAGCCGTCTTTCATCACAGGACGTAGGCGGCCTAAGACTTCCATAGAGGAGTCGCCCCTGGGTCCTTCGTCCTTATCGAATATTAACGGGTCACCGCGACGCTGAGGAATTTCGATGGGTACGATCTGCGAGTCGAACTTGCCGGTTTCTTGGGCTGCAACTGCGCGCTGGTGACTGCGCAAGGAATACTCGTCCTGTTCTTCCCGGGAAATCTCATACTGTTTGGCCAGGTTCTCGGCGGTCTCCACCATTCCGCTGATATAGCCGAACCGGTCTTCTGGAGAGATAGTCTCTCGGGCTCGGGCCAAACGGTCGTGGAGTGTGACAGAGCCGAATCGAGCGCCCCAGCGGGATTCGTTTACATAAAACTCGGCGTTACTCATGCTCTCAACGCCGCCTGCAATTACAACGTCGGCATTCTCGGTTTGAACCATCATGCAGGCGTTCAAGATGGCTTGGAGCCCCGAAGAACAGCGCCGGTCTAGTTGATAACCGGGCACTTCGATCGGAAGTCCGGCCTTGAGCAGAGCCAAACGGCCGATAGCCGGGTTCTCACCGCTGGGATACCCATGGCCCAGAATCACATCGTCCACTTTGGCCGGATCCAGCTTGCTACGCTCCAAGGTTTCTTTGATCACCGTGCAGGCTAGTTCTTCAGCTGGGATATCCTTGAGGGCTCCGCCGAAATTTCCCACGGCAGTCCTGACTGGTGAAACGATGGCTACGCGTCGCATGATTACTCCTAGAAAGGCCCTGAAAATTGTCCCCGTAATGATAACGGTTTTGCCGCGGATGTGTCGACTGAATAGGGTGCGTTTTGGTCAAATCCAAGTCCGAGAAAATAGAAAAAGGCCAAGTCTCGTTTGCTCTCTCGACAAAGAGACACGGCCTTTTCATAGGGGTTTGGGAGAATTATGTTAACGGCTATGTCCTAGACGGAACAATGGGGTAATGTCAGCCCAGTCCCTTCCGAGTGCGCAAGAAAGCCGCTTTAAGGACCACCTATCAGGTCCAGGTATTTGTACCCGGAACCCGTATTAAAAAGGACAACCGATTCATCTGGGTCCAAGAATTTCTGCTCGAGCAGTCTCTTCAGTCCGACCAAAGTCGCCGCGCCCTCCGGCGCTGGGAAGATGCCCTCTGCTGTGGCCATCTCGTACATGGCGGCAATCATCTCTTGATCTGAAACGGCCAAAGCCGTTCCACCGGTCTCCCGTATCGCCTCCAGTATCAGGTAGTCAGCAAAGGGATGTGGCACCCGCAGGCCGTCGGCTTTGGTCGTAGCGTTCTCCCACAGATCCGAACTGTCTGCGCCTGTGTTGAAGGCTCGGACAATCGGCTGGCAACCATCCGCCTGCACAGAAATGAACTTGGGCTGTTTCCCCTCGATCCAACCTAGTTCTAAAAGTTCTTTGAATCCCTTGTACATGCCGATTATTCCCGTGCCGCCTCCAGTGGGATAGATCACGGCGTCGGGCATCTTCCATCCTAACTGCTGGGCCATCTCAAGCCCCATGGATTTCTTGCCTTCGGCGCGGTACGGCTCTTTCAAAGTAGAGAGGTCGAAAAATCCGAGTTCTTTGGCCACTGCCACCGCCTCACGTCCTGCGTCATTTATCAGACCGGCCACCAAGTTCAGTTCCGACCCTGCGACCAGTGTCTCCTTCTTGTTTGCGTCGGGGGCGTCTTGGGGCATGAAGACTTTGGTTTCCATGCCCGACCGCGCACCGTAGGCCGCGGCTGCGCCAGCGGCATTTCCAGCGGAGGGCATGGTGAATCCGTCTACTTTTAATTCAACAGCTTTGGAGACTGCGGCGGAGATGCCTCTAGCCTTGAACGTTCCCGTGGGGTTAAGGCCTTCGTCTTTTATATAAAGGCTCGTCATACCCAGGTTCTGCGCCAGGTTCCTTGACTTGATCAGTGGAGTGCCGCCCTCGCCCAGGGTTACGATGCTCCCCTGGTCGTCCACTGGGAGTAGTTCCGCGTAGCGCCACATGGAATCAGGACGGCTGGCTAGGCTGTCGCGGTCCACTTCGCGCCCCAACTTAGCAAGGTCGTAGCGGGCGAACAGTACCTTTTCACAGCAGGGGCTGATTCCGATCAATTGCTTGTGGGGATAGCTCTTGCCGCAGACAGTGCAATCCAGATGATCGATATAACTGGCCATGGGGTTCCTGGTCTCCTGCCTAATCTATTCTGCCCTTACTATACCCTGGAATCGCCCATTCGGGGAGGAGCAAAGTCCGTCACTTGCCACAGAGCCAGCCGTTAAGTAACATGCCCGCTACATGTCCGGTGCAACCGAATCACATCTTCAGCGATAGAAAGGAGAACTATGAAACTGGTATTCTTCGACGATTTCCAATTGGGTGTGGTGAAAGACGATACCGTTGTTGACGTATCCGGTGCGGTCAGCGGGATCGAGCACACGTCTCCTCAGGACTTGATCGGCAAGCTCATCGAAAATTTCTCCCAGCACCGGGCTTCGTTGCAGCAGGCCGCGGATGGAGCCTTAGGCAAACCTCTGAACCAGGTCCGGTTAAGATCGCCTCTGCCCAAGCCGCCAAATATTATCTGTATGGCCGTGAATTATATGGAGGACGGCACCCGGGACGAGCCGGCTCCCATAAATGCCTTCCAAAAGTCACCCAACGCTGTGATTGGTGACGGTGACACCATGGTCCTTCCTGATATCCCGGCTTCGATATTCGAAGGCGAGGCAGAGATTGCATTGGTCATTGGCAAGCGGGCCAGCAACGTTAAACAGGAAGACGCGTACGACCACATCTTCGGCTACATCAACTTCATCGACGGCTCGGCTCGTGGCTTACAAGCCGGTGGTAACACCTTCTATCAGATGAAGTCTAGGGATACTTTTGCGCCAATGGGACCCTACCTTGTCACCGCCGATGAGATCGACGACCCCCAGAACCTGGATATCAAAC
>CAJWGH010000045.1 GCA_913031095.1 uncultured Chloroflexota bacterium
ACAGATGGGCCAGACGGAACAGAGGGTGGTCTTGGAAACGCTTGCCTATCTTGCCACACAGGACCTGTCGGACCTACTGCCCCAAATCAAGATTCCAACATTGGTGTTGGCATCGGAGCAGAACGCCAAGGATAACCCAGATCGCACCACACTCTTCGCCGAAAAACTAAGCAATGGCAGGCTGACTACCATCCCCGGAACCAGTGGCTATGTGCAGCACTCGGCCCCCGAAGAATGCGTCCTAGCCTGGCGCCAGTTCCTGGGTGAGATTAGCGGAAGCTAGTCCTCGAAAGAGGGTCCAACCCCCGTGCTCCCATTGGAACATGGAAAGGTAAGGGTGGGGATTGTTGCCTATCTAGGTGTCTGTCCGAACCCCTACGACCGGCCGGCAGCAAACCTTCCTACACTAGCGGAAGAGAGGATCAATGTTTTTCTGAGGATAGAAAGCCTAGAACAACGACCGGGACTGGCCACCGTCCACGTTCAGGCAGGTGCCGGTGATAAGGTTGGCTTTCTCCGAGGCCAGAAATGCTACCGTGTCGCCAATGGGTTCCGGCCAGCCGAACTTTCCGGCTGGTAGGTTCCGGTCAATGAAGTCCGCCACCTGCTCCGGGGTGCTGTTCTGCTGGAAGCGATCCCAACTACTGCCTGGAAAGTCGATGGAACCGGGGGCGATGCAGTTAACGAGGACGTTCTCCTTCATCAGGTTAAGCGCCATGTGTTTGGAGAATGCAATCAACGCCGCCTTGCCGGTCATGTAGTCGATGGACCCACCGTACTCTCGCCCGTAGATGGACGAGACACTGATGATTCTCCCCCATTTCTGCGCCCGCATGTGGGGTAGTACCATAGCAATCAACTCAACGGCGCTGAACAGATTGAACTCGATGCCTTCGCGGAAGGTTTCGACGCCGGTTTCTTGGAAGTCAGCGGTGCCCCGTCTGCCTCCCACGTTATTTATGAGAATGTCTGCTTCGCCGAAGGCCTTTACGGTTTCTTCATGGAAGTTTTTGAGGTCTTCTTTCTTCATGACGTCAGCCTGAACGGCGATGACTTCATACCCCTTGGCCTTGAATTCCCCCTCCGTAGCGTCCAGGTTCTCTTGTCCTCGGGCGCAGATCGAGACCTTGCAACCCTCCCGGGCCAGTGAGTCCGCAGCCTGTTTACCTAGTCCGTGACTTCCCCCGGTGACCATTGCTACTTTGCCCTGCAACGACAGGTCCATTGCTGCCTCCTGATTTTTCTTCCTGGATTTTGTTCCAGGGATTATAGATGCAGTCGGCCTTCGTTGCACCACATCCTGGCAAATCGGATTCGGTTGCCCCATGGTCGGCTATAATTGGCCGCAACTGTAGATAAGGAACAGAGGTTTTATGCAAGCGCTTGAAGGAATCAAGGTACTGGATTTCTGCCGTAACGCGCCCGGTATGTTCTGCACAACGGTGCTGGCCGACCTAGGGGCCGAAGTCCTGATGATCGAGCGGCCTATGGACGAAGCCCGGTCTGCCTACGAGAAGCTGGTTGCCGGGATCGAAGGCGAGGATGATGAACGCCGGCACGCCGCTTTCAATGCTCTCCAGCGCAACAAGCGCAGCATCGCCTTGAATCTTAAGGAACCTGAAGCTCAGCAGATTTTCCACAAGTTGGCAGAGACTGCCGACGTGGTTGTGGAAGGCTTCCGGCCTGGCGTCATGGACCGATTGGGTGCGGGATACGAAAAGGTCCGTTCCATAAATCCGAGGGCTGTCTATTGTTCGGTATCGGGTTATGGCCAGGACGGCCCTTATTCTCAGATGGCCGGACATGACATAAATTACATTTCTTTCGCCGGGGCGCTAGGGTTGATTGGAGAACAAAACGGCAGGCCCGTTATCCCGCTGAACCTCATCGCGGACTATGCAGGCGGCGGGCTTTGCGGCGCTGTTGGAATCTTAGCGGCCCTGATGGCCAGAGAGAAGACCGGGATGGGCCAGTATGTGGACATAGCCATGAGCGAAGGAGTCCTCTACATGCTCTCAGGTCTGGTCTCAGACGTACTCTCCCGGGGCATCTCGGCGGAGCGCGGAGGCAACCGGCTGAACGGTGGTGCACCTTACTACAACGTCTACCGGACCAGGGACGACAAGTATTTCTCCATCGCGGCCATCGAGCCTTGGTTTTGGGAGAACCTGTGCCGGGCTCTGGACCGAGAGGACCTGCTGCCCTATCAGGAGACCTACGGTCCCAAGAAGATTGAAGTAGAACAAGCGCTGTCAGAGGCCTTCATGACGAAGACTCGGGAAGAGTGGTTTGAAACTCTGAAGGACGCCAATATCTCTGTAGGGAAGGTCTACTCTTTGCAAGAGGCGTTGGACGACCCCCACGCCCAGCAACGCGGTATGGTCCTTGAGATAGAGGCTCCGGACATCTCTGAAGGCAGGGTGCGCCAGGTGGCGACTTCTATCCATCTGTCCGAGACGCCAGGCCACGTTGCGCATCTGGGTTCGGTCACAGGCCAGCACACCGCGAATATTCTGGCGGAACTAGGATTTGAAGCTGGAGCGGTAGCCGATCTGGTCAACCGACAAGTGGTGCAGTAGTTTTCCGAACGGCTCAGTCAACCTGAGTTTAGGCTCCGAGCGTGCTATACTTGGAGCACTCCGATGAATGTTTGAATCGCATCTAAACACGCCCGATGATTCGCAATTATTGGAATAACTAAGGCTTGTTAGTATCTATTACAGGCCGATATCTTATTGTGGGGATTATCTCTTGATCAAGCGATTTTCGGTTCTGTATGTTGGGCAGATCGACCTCGAAAATGTGGGAGCCGGCGGCACTGCTCCCGACGACCGCCGCTATACTAACGACCAGTTGACCCAGACTTACTCCAACGCACAATCCTTGGCTAATCAGATGGACACCTCCGGCTTCTATTGTTTGTGGATGGCCGAACACCATTTCCAGCGGGAAGGTTACGAATGCATTCCAAATCTGACTCTGATGGGCACCCACTTGGCGGCTCAGACCAAGAACCTAAAATTCGGTGCCGCGTTCAATATCGTTCCCATGTGGCATCCGTTGCGCTTGGCCGAAGATTTCTCAATGGGCGATTTCCTGACCGGCGGCCGCCTGATCTTCGGTATAGGGCGGGGTTACCAAGCTAGGGAGGTAGAGACTTTCGGCTCCCCTCTCATCGATCAAGATGCCAACCGATCACTGTTTGAAGAGCAGGTCGAGATTATACTGAAAGCCTTCAACGAAGAGTCCTTCAGCCATCACGGCAAGCATTATGATATTCCACCAGATGTCCCTTACCGGGGCTATCAAATGAAAGACATCACCCTTGTTCCCCGGCCAACCAATCTGCCGGTCGATATTTGGCAGCCGATGACCAGTGGCCGCAGCATTGAATTCATTGCCAAGAAGGGGATTAAGGGAATGACTGCCCTTTGTGGTGAGGAGGTGGTCTCGCAGTTCTTCAACACATATCGGGACGCCGCTTTAGAAGCGGGCCGGTCGCTGACTTTGGGTCAAGACATGTCCTTGGGCTTCGGGTTTTACATCGCAGATACTGAAAAGGAAGCGATGGAAAAGGTCCGTCCATACCATGACGAGCGATACAAGTGGTTCTCGCCCTTTGGCCTAGTCCGCTACACCGACGAGCATGGCCGGATGTGGGGAACCCCAGGCGCTCCCGCCCGAACCCCTCAGGTGGAAGACGGTGTGCAGCAGAAAGCCTGGATCTGCGGGCCACCCGAGCACTTCATAGAAACCCTAAAAGAGATAGAAGAGAAATATCCAGGTCTAGAAGACGTATTCCTTCAGTGGCCTGAAGGAATGCCTCTCAGCGAACTCAGCGGTCAGTTGGAGATATTCTCCCAGAAAGTGATTCCCGCGTTTCACAATCGCGGTTAACCCAAGCGCGTAAAGCTTTAAGAGGCACGCTGCTCAGACAAGCATGCCCGGCGCAGGAGCGTCCATTGGCTGACCCAGAACATGTATCCCTGGCCCGGTTAGGGCCTAACGAGATTTCCCGGTGGCGGGAGGCTACCTGGCGAAGGCCCAACACTGAGATTCCCCGCTTTAGCCTCGGCTATCGTTTGGAAGATCGGGGAGCTGGCGAAACCTTCACTCCTGATTACGTGTATGGCAGGCCCTCGTTAGATCTTTCTAATGCGATGCTGAACTCCATTAAACTCCCCAGGGCCGATCTTGCCAATGACGACCTGACCGGCGCCGACCTGACTGGTTCAGACTTGCGGGAGTCCAATCTTTCCGGGGCAAACCTCCAAGGCGCTCATCTGTGGCGGTCAAACTTGGCCCGGGCCAACTTCAAAGAAGCGAACATGGCGGGTAGTACACTGAACCGAACCGACCTTTCAAACAGTGTGCTCGCATTGGCCAATGTTTCTGGGGCCAACATATCCTTCTCCAACCTATCGAACGCCGACCTGGAGAAGGCCAATCTATCTGGCGCGGATCTCAGCCAATCCGACCTTTCCTGGACTAATCTCAGTGGCGCCAATCTCCGGGGCGCTCGAATCGTCGGAGCCAATCTGGACATGGCGGATCTGACTGGGGCTGACCTCCAGGGCGCGACCATCATCAATACTAAACTAAATAGCACTAGCTTGATGCAGGCCGTCTGTGGAATAACCACCTTCGCTAATTGTGACCTGACCAGGGCTATTGGTCTTGATTCGGTGAAACACGCTGGACCTAGCATGATATCCCTGGACACAATCTCTCGCTCGCGAGGCCAGGTACCTGCGGTGTTTCTTGAAGGGGCCGGTGTCCCGCCGCCTTTGGTCGCTGCTCAGGGAGCCTTCAGGGACTCTGGTTTTACCTACACGCGTGTGCTGCTGCTGGGCTCGGAAAGCGACGGAGAGTTCGCGGCCAGGATCAGAGCCAGTCTGACAAAAGCGCAGGCGCCGACATGGTTCGTGGCAGCCGATGACGAGATGTCTCTGCAGTCCGGGGCGACCAATCTGGATAATGCTGTTTATTACGACCGGCTTGTCTTGCTTTGCACCGCCGGTACTCTGGAGAATCCCATTACCAGCCGCTACTTCGCTAGTTTGGTGAACGGCCAGGGAGCGGCCAAGGCGGACTCTTTAATCTCAGTGGCTACTGACGACCTGTTCTACCAGCGGGAGGACCGCCTGTGTTCGGGATTGCGAAATGGTGTGGTGGTCGATTTTCGTGGCTGGCAAGACCAGGATCGCTATGATGACGCTCTCTCCGTCCTGGTCCATGAGTTCACTGCGTCAAGCGCTTCAAACTTCCCCTTTTGACCGAGTTACTCGACCGGCGTTCCCTCGGCTAACATCAAGCAGGCCTCTCCCCACTGAACGCTGTTCGCCAAATCCCAGTCGTCCGGAGACCCGGCAGGCTGCAATCGCAGTCCCTGGTCGCCGCCGTAGACCAAGCGCACTACGCCCTCGCCCGAATCTTCGGCCAATGCCGACATGGCGAGGCACGGGCCTTCCGAGCTCCAGCCAGTGACGCGGCACCAGAGATCCTCGCCTATCGGGTTCGTTGCGAATACCCGAACGACCTCGGTCGGGGAGGTCAGCAGATCGAACATCCGGTGCAGGTCTAGCGGGCTGTTTTCACCACCGACCACTTCCACTTCCACCAGCATCCCTGTCGCCCCCTCTCAGCATTTTCTTAATACTATCACCTGATACAGCGTTCGGTAGTCCGGGGCCACGATAACTGATAGCTGTCGGCTAAAACATTGACACCCTCAAGCCCCCTTCGTATCATTCCCTCAAAGGCGGGATCGCCGTTAACCGCCACACACTTTAACCGTAAATCTGAAAAGAATTAGAGGGGTGCAACGTGGCAATCGGAATCAAGTCATACCGTCCCACGGTTTCGGGTTCTACCCATATGGTAACCGCCGGGCATTATCTGGCCACCGCGTCGGGTTACCGGATACTAGAGCAGGGCGGCAACGCCACAGACGCAGGCGTCGCAGCTGGAATCACCTTGAACGTTGTTCTGCCTCAGTGGACCAACTTCGGCGGTGTGGCCCCCATCATCATCCACGATGCCCAGAAGAAAGAAACGGTTGAAATCAGCGGTCTCGGCCGCTGGCCCAAGGCTGCCAATATCGACGACTATCTGGGCAAGTTCGGCGGTGATATGCCAGCCGGTATCCCCCGAACCGTGACCCCGGCTGGGGCCGATGCCTGGATGACAGCGCTGAAACTCTACGGGACCATGACCTTTGAACAAGTGGTCACCCCAGCTATGGAGTTGGCGGAGAATGGCTTCCCTGTGCCAGCTACCCTGGCGTCTTATTTCGCCAAATCGGCCGGAGACGGTATAACCCATGAGACCGATGACCAGACCATGTGGCCCTCGACGGCCGAGATTTTCTATCCCGGAGGAAGGGCATTTAAAGAAGGCGAGACACTGGTGCAAAAGGACCTAGCCCGCAGCTTCAAGCGCCTGATCGAGGTTGAGCGCAAGAACGCATCCCAGGGCCGAGATGCTGCCATTCAGGCGGCCCGCGACTTCTTCTACAAGGGGGAGATAGCTGAGGAGATGGTCAAGTTCCACCAGGAGAACGGCGGCCTCTTGACTCTGCAAGACCTGGCCGATTTCCACGTCGGCGTCGGAACCCCGGCCCACGGCACTTACAAAGGGATAGACGTCTACACCTGTGGGCCGTGGTGCCAGGGACCAGTCAGCATCCAAGCCCTTCAGATCCTAGAGGGCATGGACCTGAAATCAATGGGCCACAACAGCGCAGACTACATCCACGTAGTACTTGAATCACTGAGCCTGGCCCTTAGTGACCGCGAAGCCTACTACGGCGACCCGGACTTCGTAGATGTGCCTATCCAGGGTCTGCTGTCCAAGTCATTCGCTGAAGAACGCCGGACTCGGATTAACATGCTGAAAGCCTTTGGCGAAATGCCAGAAGCCGGCGACCCTTGGCGTCACCAGGGCATGGAATCGCCGAACGGAAAGCCTTCTCGGCCAGAGCCTGTTGGCGGCGGACTGCAGGCCGACACCAGCTATACTGCCGTTGTCGACCAGTGGGGCAACGCCTTCTCGGCAACGCCCAGCGACACCATCGCTTACAACCCTATCGTGCCCGGTTTGGGTTTCATCGTCTCCGGACGCGGCTCCCAGTCTTGGCTCGACCACGAACACCCCAGCTCCATGCAAGGGGGCAAGCGGCCCAGACTGACACCGAACCCGGCGCTGGCCATGAAAGACGGTAAGGTTTTGATGCCCTTTGGGACACCGGGTGGCGACGTTCAACCTCAGTCTATGGTCCAGCTGTTCCTGAATGTTGCAGAGTTCGGAATGGAAGTTCAGGAAGCCATCGAAGCACCCCGTGTTTCCACCTGGGGCTTCCCTAACTCTTTTTGGCCTCACGCATACAACCCGGGCTTCGTTGGAGTAGAAGGCCGCATCGACCCTAAAGTGGTTGAGGATCTGCGGGGGCGCGGCCATGCCGTAGAGGTCTGGGACGACTTCACCCCACGTATGGGCTGCCTCTGCGCCATCCACGTTGACCAAGAACGTGGCAGCCGCAACGGTGGAGCCGATCCTAGGAGAGATGGCTACGCCATGGGGCGATAGGATCGGCTTAAGCTGATTAAAAAATGACCCCTGCATTCCACAGAATGCAG
>CAJWGH010000046.1 GCA_913031095.1 uncultured Chloroflexota bacterium
AGGGACGATTTCCACGGTTCGGAAGGCCCAATGCCCGTGCGGCGATTCAAAGAGTCTGAATGGCTGCCCTTCCACCAAGCCTTCCACGCCGCCCTGATAGAGAAGGGCTTCCCCCATGACCCAGACATGAACCATCCGGAGTCCACCGGCGTGGGCCCCATCCCGATGAATAACCCTGATGGCGTACGGATGAGCACCGGCCTGACCTATATAAATCTTAGTCGCCACCGCCTTAACCTCACCATCAAGGCCAATGTTATGGTGCGTCGGGTATTGTTCGACGGGAAGAAGGCCATTGGTGCCGAGGTAGAAAGCGGAGGCGATGTGTTCACGGTTGAAGGAGACCAGGTCGTCCTCAGCTCCGGAGCCATCGGGTCGCCCCATCTGCTGTTGCTATCGGGGGTGGGCCCGGCTGAACAGTTGCAGCGCCATGGGATTCCGGTAGTCCATGATCTTCCCGGTGTTGGCCAGAACCTGCGCGATCACCCGATCGTGCCGGTGGTCTATAAAGTAAAGCCGAATCACCCACAAGACCCGTCAGAGCCCCGGTATCAATTGGCTCTGCGCTACACTGCCACCCGCTCCGAAGAGCGAAATGATATGCAGATACTGCCGTCGGCCTTCTCTTCGCCTATCGGAGCTCCCGATCCATATGAACAGGAGGGCGTGCGTTTCACCTGTGTTCTAGAACTTGCGAATGGATTTGGCGAGTTGACGCTGGCCTCAAACGACCCAACTGTCCAACCTCACCTGAATTATAACTACCTGAAAGACCCCTGGGACCGGGAGCGGTTACGGGAATGCGTCCGGCTGGCTATGGACCTGGTTGAACATCCGCTTTACAAGGATATTATCGATGAGCGCCTGCAGCCGAAGGAAGCTGACGTTGAGTCTGATGACACCCTGGATGCCTGGATGCTCCGGACAACGGTGAATACCACTCACATATCAGGCACTTGCAAATTGGGGCCAACGACTGATGAAGGCGCAGTGGTAGACCAGTATTGCCAGGTGTACGGGTTGGAGAACATCAGGGTGGCTGACGCTTCGGTCATGCCTAACGTAGTGAGGGCCAACACAAACTCGACCACCATCATGATTGGCGAGCGGGTGGCCGACTGGATCAAAGAGGGCTAAAGTTGGTCTATAAACGCTGAGAACCGGTCAGTGCCTGTCCAGCTTACCTGTACGTTGGGACCCAGGCCATTGCCCCACACCTGTTCGCCTGTTAAGCCCACTGCCGTGGAGATATCTCCGGCGTCCTGCATCAGTTCGATGTGAGCCATTACCTCGGTAAAAGCCAGGAAGAAGTTGTGCGCCTCCACTTCCCGATTGGAGAAGTAATCTCTAGTGATATTGACCAGGTCTTTGGGCCCGGCTTTCATGACCTCAGTCAACTCGTAGCAGCGGTTCCGGTGGTGTTCCAGAATCTCGGTTGCGCGCTCTGGCCCGATGGGATTGAACTGCCCTCGATGGAAGGCGCGGTGGGCTGGGAGCACGGTTATGTCCCCTTCCAACGCGGCCATCCGCTTCAATGATCTGAGCAGGGCGCCCAACCCATATATCTGGTTTTCGCCTTGGTACGCCGCCGGAAGTTTCGCAGCGAATGAGTGGTAGCTCATGGCTACCGAGGGGTGGGGCGTGATGAGTGGCAGTATGTGGTCTCCCGAGAACAACACCTGATCGAAAAGGATGCACAGCTCGTCGGGGGAATGTCCGGGTGTGTAGTAGAAGGTGAGACCGTTGGCTTGCAGCTCATCAGTTATCGGATGACTGAGGTTGAGGTCTCGGTTCAGTTTGCGGTGTTCCATCGCTCTGGTCATAGTGTCTGATTTTTCAAACAGGTCAAACCCCTGCACTTCTTTTCGCCAGACGCGTTCTACATCGCGGCGGTCCGCCTGCAGCATGAAACCGTAGATCTCGTGGGCCCACAGCTCAGCACCACTCTTTTGTATGATGGGCGGGCAACCGCCGTCATGGTCCATGTGCCCATGGCTGACTACGATGCGGGTAACGTCTGCCAGAGAACGGCCCAACTGATCCAAGCCCTGTTCCAGATAGCTGACTGATCCGTAGCAGCCTGGGTCCACGATGGTCAGATCATCGCCCTCGATGATATAGCACCAAGTAGGCCCAAGGGTGGACTGCCAGGACTGAGGAACTCCGATGGCTTTGATAACGGCGCCGTTGGCTGAAGTGTATTTAACCAGAGTCCCGTTTCCTGAGTCGTCGCCTCTTTTTAATATCTCGGTTTCTAGCATTGGTTCCTGTTTCAAGTTCTATCGCCACTATGTGCAATCGGCGACAGACAAGCGTGTAGGCGCAGTTGTGTGGGCCTCTGGGATGTTACCATCTTGTATGGGAGATAAAAAGCGGGGGGGATGACTTTATGACCCAGTCGATAGGTATCGTTGGGTGTGGGGCCATCGGCCAAGCTTTGCTGCGGGCCGCTGACTCAGGCAAGCTGGGTGTTTCGGTAGCCGGCGTGACCAGCCGCGATGAACACCGGGCATACGAGTTCCTCGGTGGGCTGAACTCTCCGCCTCCTTATCTGAACCGCCAGCAGCTGATAGAGAAATCTGACCTGTTGGTGGAAGCGGCGGGCGGGAACATAGTAGCCGACCTAGCCAAAGAAACCTTTGCCTCCAGGAAAGACCTGATGGTCATCAGTATCGGAGCTCTTCTGGACAATCCTGACATCATTGAAGAGGCTAGAGAAACGGGATGCCGTCTTCTGGCTCCGTCTGGTGCCATAGCTGGATTAGACGGTATAAAGTCTGCCTGCACCGGCCAGGTAGATCAAGTAACTATGGTGTCTCGCAAACCGCCCATCGGATTGGAGGGCGCGCCACACCTGGTGGAGAATGGAATAACCCTGGAAGGTTTGGAGGAAGAGTTGGAAGTCTTCTCCGGGACAGCTAGGGAAGCTGTGAAAGGATTTCCTGCCAACCTCAACGTCTCAGCTGCGGTTAGCTTGGCCGGTGTCGGTCCCGATAGGACCTTGGTTAAGATGCTGGCTGTGCCCGGGCTACAACGCAACTGCCATGACATTGAAGTGATTGGAGAGTTTGGCTTGCTTCAGGTGCACATCGAGAATAACCCGTCAGAAAACCCCAAGACAGGTAAACTCACCGCCTTCTCCATCATCCGTTCGGTACAGGACGCCGTAGACCCTTTCCGTATCGGAACCTAGCCTCAAATACGGCTCAACCGTCATTCCGGCGGAAGGCGGAATCTGTAGGGAAGTCCGTACCCATCTTCCTTCACAAATTAGGCCGGTCAATCAAAAATCTCCGCTCCCGACAGACAGGAGCGGAGATTTTTTATCTGTGCGGTGACTAGGCGTTACTTAGCGTTAGCAACGGCCCCGCAGACAGTGTCTAGGATGAGCTGGGTCACCACATACGGGTCGCAGTTGGCGTTGGGCCGGCGGTCTTCGATGTAACCCTTCTGGTCTCGGGCCACTTGCCAGGGAATCCTGATGGATGCGCCGCGGTCGGAAACGCCATACCTGAACTCCTTGTAGGAGCAGGTTTCGTGCTCGCCGGTCAGGCGCTCCTCGATACGGTCGCCGTAATTGGCGATGTGGAGTTCAGCGCGCGTTCCAAGGGCTTCTGCGGCTGCGACGCAGGCGTCGTAGTCATTTCGCATCTGCACGGTAGAGAAGTTGGTGTGGGCGCCGGCGCCGTTCCAGTCGCCGCGGACCGGTTTGGGATCCAGAGTGGCGCTCACGTTGAATTGCTCGCCTATCCGGTAGAGCAACCAGCGGGCCACCCAAAGATGGTCGGCGGCAGCGGGCGCACCGATGGGTCCGATCTGGAACTCCCACTGTCCGGGCATGACCTCGCCGTTGATGCCAGAGATGGCCAGGCCGGCCTCGAGGCAGGCGTCCAAGTGGGCCTCAACGATAGGCCGCCCGAAGACCTCATCTGAACCGACTCCGCAATAATAACCACCCTGAGGAGCGGGGAAGCCATTGTCGGGCCAACCCAAAGGCTTGATGCCGTCGAAGTAAGTGTATTCCTGTTCAATCCCGAACCACATATCCATCTCGCCGAATTTTTCGGCAGACGCGGCGCAGGCAGCCCTGGTGTTCGAGGGATGAGGAGTCATATCGGTGAGCAGAACCTCGCACATGACTAGCTTGTTGTTTCCCCCACGGATGGGATCGGGGCAAATGAATACCGGATTCAGGACGCAGTCTGAATTCTCACCGGGGGCCTGGTTCGTACTCGAACCGTCGAATCCCCAAACGGGAGGTTCTTCTCCGTCGGCGATCACCTTACCCTTGGACCGCAGCTTGGCGGTGGGTTTCTGTCCGTCAACCCAGATGTACTCAGCCTTGTAACTCATAATTCTCCGTCCTAATTTTCGTTGCCCTGCCAGGATTCACCTACAGGGATCCGCCGCCCATCTGTGGGCAAACTATAGCGAGAATCCCAAGGCTTGGTCAAATCTACCTTTGCCATCGGCCGGCCCTCGCGTTCCGGGCGGTTTCCGGTTGTAATCCAGGCACCGCTCAACTAGAGTACCATCTGTTTGTTTCAAGTATGTAAACTCGGCGGTCGGAATTGGAATTGGCCCAGGATTGTCATATGTCGATCGCGTACAGCAACACAATTCAAGTGGAGGAACGGAACAATGACTATTGATGTAGCCACTGGCTTGGCCCGCATACTCAAACAAGAGGGCGTGGAATGGGTATCTACATTCCCTGTCTGTAAGGTGAATAACGCCTTGGGTCGGGAGGGAGTGCCCATGGTGATGATGCGGGATGACCGTTATGCCGTGGCAGTAGCCGATGCGTATTCCAGGATAACGGCCGGCACTAAGAACGGGGTTTGTACCTTCCAAGGCGGCGTTAATGCCGCCGGACTACAGGTAGCGTTCGCCGGTATGGCCCAGGCCTTTGAAGACGGCTCACCGGTCCTCTGTATCACGGACGGGATACCCGCCGGGGAGACCCAGAATAGCCAGTTCGACGTCACATCTGCTTTGAAGACTGTGTCCAAGTGGTACGGCCACTTGGACAAGCCGGAACGCTTGCCTGAGTTCATGCGCCGCGCCTTCACAATGCTGCGCACTGGACGGCCCGGTCCTGTGGTGATTGCCATCCCCGACTCTGATGCTCAGTACGACGACGCGGCAGACCCATATGTGCCAGTGAAGGGCTCTAAATACGCGCCGGACCCTTCAGATGTAGCTGGTGCGGTCGACCTGATACTGAAGGCCGAAAATCCAGTGATCTATGCTGGTGAAGGTGTCGTCTATGCGGGTGCGTCGGCCGAGCTGACGGCTTTTGCTGAACTCGTGAACGCGCCTGTAATAACCACACTGAAGGCCAAAGGTGTGTTTCCGGAAGACCATCCTTTGTTCGTCGGTGTCCGGGGCGACCAGGTAAACCACTATCTGGGCAAATGCGACCTGTTGTTCGCCGTCGGCTCGAGCTTATCCCCCGGCCGGTTTAGCCACGGTATCCCCAACGCCGTGAACAAGACAATCGTCCACTGCACCATCGACGAACTGCATGTAAACAAGACCTATCCCACAGCCCAAGCTCTGATTGGCGATGCCAAGTTCGCCTTGGAGGCGCTGTCTGCTGAAGTTTCGAGCAAAACCTCCGGCAATGGCCGGCCCGCTGGGAACGTGGTCAGCGAGGTAAAGGCGGAACGCGATTCAGCTATGACCAAATACCGGGAAGCCATGGCGTCTACCGACAAGCCCATCAATCCATACAAGGTCTATGCCGGGTTGATGGAAGCGTTGGATCCTCGCAAGTCTTTTGTCACCCACGAGTCGGGCAACACCCGTGACCAGTTAAGCACGGTATATGACACCCTGGTGCCCCGGGGGTTCTTGGGATGGGGCAACGTCTCCTCGTTGGGATTCAGCTTTGCTTCTACTATTGCCGCCAAGCTTGCCTTCCCCGACAAAGATTGTGTTGCCGTCACCGGTGAAGCAGGCCTGGGTTACATGCTTGGCCAACTGGAGGTTGCGCTCCGTCAGAAGATTGGAATTACCGTGGCCCACGTCAGCAACGGCGGTTTCGCTGGGTACGGTCCGGGATTCTGGGGCGACGGCCACGACCCCTTCACTCACCATGTGCTGGGTTACGATGAGGTCGATATGTCTAAGGTCATTGGAGAACTGGGTTACCACACCGAGCGGGTAAGTGAACCTTCTGAGGTGGTCCTGGCCTTGAAGCGTGCACTGGAAGCCAACAAGTCGGGCCAACCAGCCTATATAGAGTTCATCTGTAGCCAGTTCCCTGTCTACGGAGGATGGGTAGGCAGATAGGCGTTATCGATAAGGCCAACCGAGAAGATAGACCGTTGCGTGCAGTTTGGAGTAACCTGAGGAGTGGCGACCCGGACGGGATTTGAACCCGTGATCTTCGGCGTGACAGGCCGATATGTTAAACCGCTACACCACCGGGCCACACAAGGCGCTGAACCAGGAAAGTTCAGTAATCCGAGTGTATGTCTTTCGATTTTGAGTGTCAAGGCTGTGGTAGGCTCGGACTCGGGTTAAGAAAGCGGGTTAATCGGAACGGTTCAAGATTTATTCCTTGGCCGTTCCCGTTCTAAGCGGGCTGCTACAAACCGAGTCTCTGGCCGCTTAATTCCCTGCTAATTCAGCGAAAGATTCAAGATTGTAGCCCCACCTTTCTCCCAGACGGCGGTCTTGCCCGAGTCCTGCCCATTGATCTCGAAGGTAAGGACCTTCCCTCCGAAAGATTGAGATCCGTGCTGATTGGCCAGTACCGAATAGCCCCCGTTGGAAGACGTCGCGCTCCCGATCGGTCGGTCGTATTCCGACAGCCAGACAGTCACGATCGTGCCATCGGGGGCTGGGTTCCCTCGGATGGTGACTTCGCCCACGAAAACGTGGGGCATTTCCCTGGTGTCGCGCTCCGGCAGCGGCGTAAGTATAGATGTAGGAGTGGGTGTGGAGGTCGGCGTAGGGACCGGAGTGGGAGTAGGAGTGGGAGTGGGAATGGGAGTGGGATCAAGAGCAAGAGTGGGTGTGGCGGTCGGCTCTGCGTTTGGAGTCGGTGATGGAATAGGCTTTGCCGTTGGTCCTGGCAGAGGAGTGGGGGTGCTGGCGGGGAGCGGTGTAGGAGAAGTGGTAGTCCTGCTTACACCCGAAGCACACGCGGACAAGACTAACAGCAATGAAGCTATCACGACAAAGAATCCTGTTGGTTTCATCTCAAGTCACCCCCGTCCACACCGAGTCCATAGTAATATACAACCCGCCCAGAGCCTTAACCAAGCATAACCTGGAATCGCCGGGCTTAACAGACCCCGATTAACGCACTCCGTAGGGCTGTGGAGCCAAATTGGACGGCAGGCTCAATAGGAATGCAGTATGGTGGTCGCCGTCGGCCCGGTCATCTGTCTCTACGGTCAGGTCGCCGCCTAATTGCCTGGCCAGGCTGCGGGCGATGAATAATCCCAGCCCGGAACTGGATTTCTCCTCCCTCCGGACCACCTCAGGAGTCCATCCGCGGTCAAAAAGGTGCTGGACGTATTGAGCGCCGATA
>CAJWGH010000047.1 GCA_913031095.1 uncultured Chloroflexota bacterium
AATTGGAGTCTGCTGGGTACAAGACAAGCGATATCGACACTGTTTTCCTGACCCATCTGCACCTGGACCACGTTGGCTGGAATATGACCCAGAGCGGCGGCAAAGGAGAGCCGACCTTCCCTAACGCCCGCTACATCGGCAACGAGGCTGATTGGGCCGCCTTCAACACGCCCAGAGACGAGGAGATATTCGGGTTCTCCTGGTGGGAAGACACTGTTGCTCCACTACACGAAGCTGGCGTCTTAGACCTAGTTACTGGGGAGACCAAACTCAACGACGAGTTGACCATCACCCCTACTCCGGGCCACACCCCTGGTTCCATGAGCTTGATAATCAACTCTGGCGGCCATAGGGCCTATTTGATGGGAGACGTCTTCCACGGGCCCGCCCAAGTTACTGAGACCGACTGGGTGTTTCGGTTCGACATGGACTCAGGACAAGCAGGTCGTACTCGGAGGGACATTTTGGAACGAGCGGAGCAGGAGAACGCCACCATAGCCATCTGCCACTACAGCGGGTTCGGCAAAGTGATTCAAGAGAACGGTCGCCGGTATTGGCAAGCGCTTTGATCAGATTTTAGAATCACCAAGGAGAGAATATATGCCGCATAGCACGCTGACCGTTGGCAATGTTGAAATTACCGTGCTCCACGACTCCGAGGTCGCTTTGCCTTTCAGCCGTACCTTCCCCGATGTCCCTCCAGAAGCCTGGACGCCGTACCAGGAACGCTATCCAGAGGCTTACACCAAGACCGCTGCCGGTGACGATAGCCTGCGGGTTCATTTTGAATGTTATCTGGTCCGTTCTCAAGGCCGCACATTGTTGGTGGATACCGGACTCGGCAATGCCACGTCCAATCCTTCTGTGGTGGCCAACATCGGAGGCGGAGTAGACGGGGTGCTGTTGACCGAGCTCCACAAAGCGGGATTCAAGGCGGAGGAAGTGGACACAGTCTTCCTCACCCATTTGCATCCAGACCACGTTGGTTGGAATGTGACTCGAAGTGAAGGGAACGAGGCGCCGACCTTCCCCAACGCCCGTTATGTGGCCCACGAGGCAGACTGGGCGGCATTTGACACTCCCAAAGACTCGCAGATTTTTGGCTACGACTGGTGGGCCGAAACCGTTGCTCCGCTGCGCCGCCTAGGAGCTCTAGACTTGATCAATGGAGAGACCAAGTTCACCGGAGAACTGACAGTTACCCCCACCCCCGGCCATACCCCTGGTTCCATGAGTCTGATCGTTGATTCTGGTGGTGAGAAAGCATTCATGATGGGAGACGTGTTCCATGGTCCGGCCCAGGTGACAGAGACAGACTGGGTCTTCCATTACGACATGGATCCTGAAACGGCCGGTGAAACCCGTCTGGGTATGCTGGACCGTGCAGAGCAGGACAACGCGGCCATAGCAATCTGCCACCATAGCGGTTTTGGCCGTGTTATTCGTGAGAATGGGCAGCGCTACTGGCAGGCATTATAGGTAGATAGGGCGGAGTGAAATGACACAAGAGGCTGATACCACCGAAGTTCTGACCCCGGATGAGTTGCTCCGAAGGGCATCTGAGATGGTTCCGGCGCTCAAAGAAAGGGCCGGTTATACCGAAGAACTCCGCCGAATGCCTGATGAGACGGTGCAAGACTTGTTGGAGTCGGGACTGTACAGGATTGCCGTCCCGAAGATGTTCGGTGGACTCGATGTAGATTATGCGTTGATGCTGGAGATCGGTGTGCTGCTTGGCGTTGGCTGCCCCTCCACTTCCTGGTGTTATTGCATATGGTCCGCCCACGCCTGGCTGGTGGGTTTCTGGCCTCTTCAGGCACAGCAGGAGGTCTTTGGAGAAAACCCAGATACCCTGATATCCACTTCTTTGAATCCCGGTAAGTCCACATTGGGAAAGACCTCAGGCGGCTACCAATTCTCCGGACGTTGGGAATTCTCTAGTGGCTGTGATGCCGCGGAATGGGTAATAGTTGGCGGAACCACTTCCGAAGGCCTTGTCTGGGTGCTAGTTCCTCGCTCTGATTATGAGATTGTTGATACCTGGTTTGTGTCCGGACTGAGTGGCACCGGTAGCAAGGACATTCTTATCGATGGCACCTTCGTCCCGGAATACCGGGTCATTGCTCGGGACCGTGGCGGTGATGAGGAGAAGAACGGTAGGGACATCCACCAGAGCGACCGCTACTGCATGCCGCTTCAGGCATTATTGGGATGGGACCTTGCGGCTCCGATGATTGGCATCGCCCAGGGAGCTATTGAAGAGTTCACCGATCGATTAACTGGGACTTCAGGACCTGGCCGGACCGCTGAAAACGACAGCGTTCAAGTGCGCCTATCTCAGGCCTCGGCTGAGGTGGATGCAGCCCGTGCTCTTATGAGGGGTGACATTCAAGAGATGTTCTTGAAGGCTCGAGAAGGTGAAGTTTTCAACACGTTGGAGCGGGCCCGCTACCGCAGAGACAAAGCGTTCGTCGCACAGCAATGTATGAACGCCGTGAATAGACTGTTCGAAATGAGTGGCGGCCATGCTATATTCGAATCTGGCCGGATGCAGCGGTTTCATAGAGACATCCAGGCCGCAGTCCGCCGTGATGGTTTCATAATGGAGCTGGGTGGGCTCCAATACGGCCGTGCTGCCTTGGGCTTGGAACCCAACGGTAGAATATAAACTTGCCGGTTTTGCCTGTGGTGGTACTAGACAGAGATTAGCTTCCTGTATAACCAGCGAGATTATTAGGTGAGCTAGTTTACAGGACGTAGCGTCCCAGAAAGACGCCGAAGACGGGTTAATTCCGGATAAGCGGCACAACTTCCCGCATGGCTTGGATGGTCTTTTCAACGTCATTATCGCTGTGGACGGCCGAGGGATAATATTTCTGTGCGCCCTTTAGAATTCCGCGTTCCAGCAGGCCGGTATTGAAGCGGGTCATCATCGCACCGTCGGCGGATAAAGTGTCTCGATAGTTGGATATTGGTTGCTCCGAAAAATAGACATCGAAAATTGCGTCCTCACCACAGTTCTGCACCGGCACACCGTTCTGATTGCAGACATGCACTAGCGCGTCCCGAATTGCCGCTCCCGCGCTGTGCATCTTGGTGTAAGTCGCCGGCTCCCGCATGACTTCTAGAGTAGCCAGCCCAGCGGCGCAGGCCACCGGGTTGCCGTTCAGCGTGCCAATCTGGTTGACATAAGTGTCATTGTCGGAGGAACTTCGGTCATAGACAGATAGGATGTCCGTCCGGCCTGTGAATGCCGCCAACGGATAGCCTCCGCCCATGATCTTGCCCACGGTGCAAATGTCAGGGGTTACGCCGTAGAATTCCTGAGCGCCGCCGTAGGCCAGCCTGAAGCTGGTGACAACCTCGTCGAAGATGAGGGGAATGTTGTGCCGGTTGGTTAAGTCCCGTAGGCCCTGGAGAAACCCTGGTTTCGGCGCTATCACCCGCTGGACCGGCTCCACGATTACGGCCGCAATGTCGTCTTGGTGGGCGTTGATGATGGTCTCGGTGGTGGTCAGGTCGTTGTAGGGGGCAATGAGCATCAGATCTTCGATGGCCTTAGGTATTCCTCCGCTGCTCGCCTGTGCTTGAGGATATTCAACCGAGGGCGGAGGCGTGAGACTCATCAATGCGTAGTCGCTGGTGCCGTGAAAGCCACCTTCGAATTTGAGGATCTTCTCTTTACCAGTGAACGCCCGGCATGCCCGCATGGCATTGAAGCAGGCATCGGTGCCACTGGTAGTGAAGCGCACCTGTTCGGCGCAGGGGATGGCATTGACGATCTCTTCGGCCAGTTCCACCGCCTTGTCGTTGGTGGCGAAAAAGGTACTGCCTCCTTCCACCGCTTTGATCACGGCTTCGGTTACAGCCGGGTGGGCGTGGCCCAACACCATGGGGCCGGAGCCCATAAGCCAGTCGATATACTCGTTGCCGCTGACGTCGAAGATATGAGCGCCCTGGCCTCGTGAGGCGAGGAAATCCAACTCCGTTGGGAGGGAAAGGTTTCCGCCGTTGCCTCCCGGCAAATAACGCCGCGCTTTCTCCAAAAGGTGTTGCTCAGCATCGCTTCTGCGGGCCATGAGATACGCTCCTCCCTGAACTAATGCATCCTAATTTTACAGCCTGAGAGCTAACCTTCAGTCTTGGCTTTGTTCATCACTTCCACCAGTTCTTTGACGCTATCAGCCGACCCCTGGAGAGCAGCCTGTTCATCGGCAGTCAACTTGATCTCCATGATTTGTTCCATACCGTTGGCGCCCAGCTTCACAGGCACGCCTACGCAGAGACCGTTTATACCGAACTCGCCCTCTAAGTAAGCACACGCGGGGAGAATGCGTTTTTTGTCTAGAAGTACCGCTTCAACCATTTGGGTGATGGCTGCGGAAGGGGCGTAGTAGGCGCTACCTTCTTTCAGTAGTTCTACAATCTCTCCCCCGCCGCCACGTGTGCGTTTCACCAGCTGGTCGATCTTCTCTTCCGCCATTAGTTCGCTGAGAGGTATGCCGCCCACGTTAGTAAAACGTACCAGCGGTACCATGTCGTCGCCGTGCCCGCCCAACACGAAGGCCTGGATGTCTTCCACCGAGACGTCGAGTTCGCCCGCGATGAAGGTCCGGAAGCGAGCGGTGTCCAACACGCCGGCCATACCGAAGACCCGATTCCTTGGGAAGCCGCTGGACTCATAGACGTTCTGTACCATTGCGTCGAGAGGGTTGGTCACTGGCATGATGATGCAATCAGGAGAGAATTTTACGACCTGCTCCGTTACAGAGGAGGTGATGCGCATGTTAGTCAGCAGCAAGTCGTCGCGGCTCATACCTGGACGGCGGGCGATGCCGGCGGTGATGACAACGACGTCGGATCCGGCAGTCTCCTCGTAGCCGTTGCTGCCAATGATCTTCGCGTCAGTCCCCATGACTGGGGCAGATTCCAGCATGTCCAACGACTTGCCTTGGGGAAGGTCTTCGACTACGTCCACCAACACCACGTCCGTGTATCCTAATCCGTGAATTCTCTGGGCGGTGGTGGCGCCTACGTTGCCTGCACCGACAACCGTTACTTTGTTCCGCATCTTGTGACTGCTCCTCTGTTAAAAACTTGCCTTGCCCGAGAAATCCCCCCAACTACCTCACGAAAGGAGGCTTATGGAGGGATTTTCGCAGTTCTTGATCATGTAGCGCCGAACGTGTGTCCCTGGTGTCCGCTGCTCTGTTTCAGCGGACTTTAGACCGCGGCCATTATACATCCGAACCAGTGGTCGTGGTACCCCTGAACGACGACCGAAACCGACTGGCTTTCGAGCAGGTTCATGTATCAAGTAACATACCGTGATTGGGATATTTCATATTGGAAAGAAGCGATGCTCAACAATCTTGGAATCCGCATATTGCGAACCGTTCTACTGGTAGCAGTAGTAGCGTTGTTGGTGTACGGTCTTATTTCATTCATGATTGCTAGAGGCCTCACCCAGGCGGATCGCTATTCCCAAGAGGCGCACCCCAGCGACTACGGTCTTGGGTACGAAGACGTGGAGTTCCCCTCCAGGCATGGGGGCCTGATGTTGAGTGGTTGGTACTTGCCCGAGGACTCTGATTCTCCTCATATAATCTTTGTCCACGGTATCGGCAGCGTCCGGTCGGGAAATAACGCCGTCGAGCTAGCGTCCCGTTTGGTCGACTTTGGCTTTAATGTACTGATGTTCGACTTGAGGGGTCACGGTTCGTCCGGTGGTGATAGAGTTTCGGGCGGCTATTTCGAACGGTGGGATGTATTGGGGGCCTTTGATTACCTGCTGGAGCGTGGTGTAGATTCCAGGCGAATCGGCCTGATGGGATTCTCTATGGGAGCAGCAGCGTCAGTCTTAGCGGCTGCAGAAGAACCGCGCATAACCGCCGTGGCGATGGACAGTACGTTCGCCAACGTATCAGATCTGATTGCCCGAGAGGCGGCGCGTAAGACAAGCGTCCCTGGTTGGCTAACGCCGATGTTTATCCCGGCGTCTAAGGTGATGGCAAAAGGAATTTACGGTATAGATATTGGGGTGTTGGTACCTGAACGGGCAGTTACTCAACTGGACTACCCGGTCTTGGTGATCCACGGTATGGCTGATGAGCGAGTACCTTGGCAGCAAGGTCAGCGGGTGCTGGCGGCGGCGAAAGAAGGGAGCTCCATCTGGCTAGTGCCAGGCGTCGGTCACGTGGACGCGTTTTTGGTGCAACCTGACGAATATGTGCGAAAGGTGAGTGCGCATTTCAATTCGCAGATTAGGTAAGGCTAGATCTTCTGGTAAATCTGAACCCGGTGGCGGTAGCAGTCGGCTACGAAGACCTTGCACTCGCTGTCCACATGGACTGACACCGGACGGTAGAAACGTTCTTTAATCTCGATATTCTGGGCGGCCAGCTCCAGCTTTCCTTCAATCTCAGGGTTGGCGTCCAGAAACGTCCGACCCCATTTGGACATTCCGCTATGGCCAATAAGCATGTCTTTGAAGATGCCTAATTGGTCAAAGACTTGCACCCTGTCATTCATCCAGTCGCAGACATAGACGTCGCCGTCCGAGTCAACTGAGATACCGTTGGGGCGGTTAAACTGCCCTTCGGCATTACCGGAACTCCCGAAGGCCATCAGGAACTTCCCTGAAGAATCGAACTTCTGTACCCTGTCGTTCCGCCAGTCCGTGACGTACACATCGCTAGCGCTGTCGATGGCGATATCCCAGGGCATGTTGAACCGGCCGTCTCCATCGCCCAAGCTGCCCCATTGGGCTTTGAATTCCCCGTTTGGGGTGAGAACTTGAACCCTGTGGTTGAGTGCGTCCACTACGTAGAGATTCCCATCAGGAGCGAATGCTATACCAGATGGACGGTCAAATTCAGCGGGACCGTTGCCGTGCTCCCCGAAGCAACGGATGAAGTTGTTGTCCGAGTCGAACACGGTAATCCGGTGAGTGCTCTCGTCGGCAAGGAATAGTTCGCCCTGGGCGCTGAAGGCGATACTTGTAACCCAGATGAAATTGCCGGGTTCTTCGCCCCATTCGCCAAAATGCTCTATGAAGTCGCCTTCCTTGGTACAACGGGTGATGCGCACGGCTTCGGGTTGGTTGGGGTTAGCCCTGTTCGCAACCCAAAGATTACCATCGGGGCCAGTGATAACCGAGACAGGTCCGCTGAAACCAGGCCCCGCGGCGGACAGCAGTCCGATTACGTCCTGGTAGCGGTACTGTTTGTGTAAGGATAAGGGAAGTCCTAACTCTGTCGTCATGGCTAGGCGAACTGATATTCGCGGCTGGAGCCAATCATCTTCATGGCGTGTAAGATGGTTTTCTCCGCGGCTCGTCGGTCTTCGTGGCCGCCAGCCACCAGGCCGCTGCGCTGTTCGAGCATGGTCCGGACTTGGGCCGTTAGATGGTCTTTGTTCTTGTCGTGCAACCGGACATGCCCTAACAACTCTAGGCAACCGTCGATTACGCCCACAGGGTCTAATACACCAGCGCCCTTCAGAAG
>CAJWGH010000048.1 GCA_913031095.1 uncultured Chloroflexota bacterium
TGCAGATATTACGCACGGTACCCCGCCCAATGGCATTCGGGGACATACGCTTGGTCCAGTCCGTGGGGTTCTGGCTCATTCGTTTGTATTCGGGGGACTCTAATGCTTCAACCGATTCCAATTCGTAGACAGCCAGGTAGCGCGGACCGCCCTTGAGGGCTTGATAGCGTGCAGAATCCAGGAATCCCGGTGCGCTCATTCGCTCCGGGATATGCTCTTCGTTGTACCAGGCATTGAACTCGGCATCGTACTCAATGTCGACGTCGGCGTAGACCACCATCAGGGCTGAACCTTTCTTTTTCACCATGCTTTAGTTCCTTTAGCTGATTAATCGTCAGTGACTTCAAAGGCCAGTGTCGCGAAGCGCATGAAGATGCCGCCACGCGGTTCTGCCAAGGGTCCGTTGGCTACCAGGCAGGCGATAACGTAGGTGTTTCCAGGTGTGGCGCTGGCGTTTAATTCGATCCGCTGGGGTGCGTTTATCCCTACGATTACACCAGTACTGCGATCGATCTGGCCGTTGACCCAGATCTCACCGTAGTTGTCGATGTTGGTTTCGAACCAGAGTCTGGCGCCCTGAACGGGCATGCCGTTGACCAGCTCCGGCAGTTCGACGGCTATCCGGTACCAGGCGAAAGTGAGCCCCTCAGAGAGGCTCACCCGGATATCGTTGCAGACCCTCCAATCCGAGTCGTCGAAATCTACTTCCCGAGGTGGGCAGGCCAAGAGACGGGCGGTGAGCCCTTCGTTGGGTTCGCCGGGCACGAGTCCTTCTCCGACTCGCCACTCACCATTTACCTTCTGCCGGTCATCGGCGTTATTCAGGTCTAATGCGACCCTTGGCATCGTTACCCTCCGTTCCGTATGAAATCGGCGATGCGCTCACCGATCATCATAGTAGTTACGTTGGTGTTGGCGCGGATGCAGTTGGGCATGACCGAGGCATCCGCGATGCGCAGTCCATCTATACCGTGCACCCGCCCGTGCTGGTCAACCACTGCCATATTGTCAGAGGACGAGCCCATCTTGCAGGTGCCGGAGATGTGCTGCCCGGTGGTGACGTCGCGGGCACAAAAGACGTCCAGAGCGTCGTCGGAGGCCAATTCTTCGTCTGTGGGCTCTATCCGGTATTCCACGAATTCCTTGAAGGTATCACCCTCTCCCAGGCTGACGCAGGTGCGTACCATCTCCCGCATCCGCAGTCGGTCGAAGGGGTCTTGTAAGTACCGGTAGTCCAAGAAAGGCTGTTCATGAGGGTTGGTCGAGGTTAGTTTCAGTTCACCGGCGCTCATGGCCAGGTCTAGCACCCCCAACATACGCACACCCAGAGGCTCCATGCGATCTCCGCCGCGATCGATACGCTCAGTTGCGTAGGACTGCATAAGGATCATCAAGTCGTTACGGAGGTCAGACCCTTCCGCGGTCCATCGTAAGCCCATCTGGACCCTTGGGGCATAGCCATCTAGGGGAAAGTCCTTTTTGGTCTTGAAGGTCACGTAGATCATGGGATGGTCCCGCAGGTTCTGGCCAACTCCGGGAAGTTCGTGGACCACTGGCAGACCCATCTCCTGTAGATGAGCCGCTGGACCTATGCCTGATAGCAGCATGATCTGAGGAGACCCGATGGCACCAGAGCTCAGCACGATCTGGTCAGCTTCAGCAACGAAAATCTCCCCACCGCTCTCAACTTCGACACCGACGGCTTTTTTGCCTTCGAAGATGATTCGACGGGTGGTGGCATTAGGCCGGATGGTCAGATTCAGGCGATGCCGCGCTGGGTTCAGATAGCCCAAGGCGGTGCTGAAACGTATGCCGTTGGGGTTGTTGAAAGGAACTGGGCCGACACCCGACGCCTCGGGATGGTTGTGGTCCGGGCTATCGGTGAAACCGGCAGCTCGACAGGAGTCCTGAAAGGCGGCCTGGTCAGGATTCAGCTCGTCCTGCTTGAACCGGCGGGCGATTATGGGGCCCTCCGAGCTGTGGAAATCATCGTCGGGGAAGTCAGTGTCGGTCTCGATCTTCCGGAGATAGGAGAGGCACTGGGTGAAGCTCCATTCGTCGTTACCCATGGCCGCCCAAGAGTCGTAGTCCTCTGGCACGCCCCGCAGGAAGACCTGACCGTTGATGGCGCTGGAGCCGCCGGTGACTTTGCCACGTGGCACCATCATGGGAGGAGAAGTCTCGGTGCCCTTGCCCCAAAATTGCCAGTTGTGGTCGCTGGTCATGATGTCTGTTGCCGTGGAGTACCCGAATTTCACTTCATCTGGCAGCTGCTCGAACTCCGGGTAGTCTGGGCCGGCCTCCAGTAGCAAGACAGAGCGCTCTGGGTCTTCGCTCAGCCGGGAAGCCATGATCGAGCCAGCCGAGCCGGCTCCAACAACGATAACGTCGTACTTCATTTTTGCGTTCCCTCCATGTAAACCAGTTGGGTTGGCTTTCGCAGGTTCTTGGACGGGGGTCGGCCAGATGATACTGGTGGCTCGATTCACCGTCAACTGTGAGGAGTACAGTAGAGGCGACGTTTGACATCCAGGTACGCATCATTAAAATGTCAGGAGCCAATCAGCTATGAGGACCTGAACATGATTAAGAATTTCGGTAGCCTATATGCCGGACACGTCGACCTGGGAGACCTTGGCTTGGGCGCCACTGCAGTCAACGACCGGCGTTTTGATAATGACCATCTGATCACCATCTTCGACCGCGTAGAGAAGATAGTTAAGGTGATGGACGACCTGGGATACCACAGCTTCTGGGCTGCTGAACACCACTTCCAGCATGAGGGGAACGAGACCATTCCGAACCTGCTGCTGCTATATGTTCATCTGGCCAACATCACCAAACAGCTCAAGTTCGGCTGCGGCTTTAACGTCAACCCGATGTGGCATCCCCTCCGACTGGCGGAGGACTATGCTACCGCGGATATCCTGACCAACGGCCGTGTGATCTTCGGTGTTGGGCGCGGATACCATTCCCGTGAGGTGGACACATTTGGCGTGCCCAGTACCAACTCGGACAACGACGCCAACCGTGAAGTGTTTGAAGAACAGATCGAAATCATGATGAAGGCTTTCAACCAGGAGTCCTTCTCGCACCAGGGCAAGCATTACACCATACCGCCGGAAGTCCCTTACCGGGGGTACACACTGAAAGAGATCACATTGGTCCCCCGCCCGAAGAATCTGCCAGTGGAGACATGGCAGCCCATGGTCAGTTCTACCCAGCGCGCTATGGATTTCATGGCCACGCACAACATACAGCCGATCATAGGCGGTGGAGCCGTCACTGGCGGCCCGTCCGATGATGTCATCGAGCGCTGGACCGAGACCTTGGACAAACATGGTTATAAAGACGTCCAGCTGGGCAGCCGATTGGTGGTCGGCCTGCCTACGTTTATCGCCGATACCGACCAAGAAGCCATAGAGCAGTCCAGGAGATACCTGGAGGAAGACATGAAGATGTTCGCTCCACTGGGTTTCTTCCGGTCATTCACTCCGGAGATGATCGCGACCCTGGGCGACCCCAGCCGGGCCCCCACGGGCGGTTTCCCGACCATGGAAGAGACCATCGCGGCGGGTTCGTGGGTCTGCGGTACTCCTGAGAGGGTCACTGAACGGATCATGGAGATACAAGACAAGTACCCTGGGCTGGAGTATATGCATGTCGGCTGTAACCGCATGGGTGTCGAGTTGGAGGTCATGATTGAGCAGCTGGAGCGCTTCGGCAAAGAGGTTATGCCCAAGTTCAACGTGGAGAAGCGCGCCTAACCTTCAAACTGTCTGACGGAAGATCAATAAGTATCGCAAGAGCGCCGGGATGTGGATGACTCCGCTTCCGGCGCTCCGAGGTTTGGTACATTCCCGGCCTAACCGCCGGTGAGGAACAAGATGGAAACCACCCTGGGTTGGGGCTCAGACGTACTTATCTGGAATGCTGTGGTCCTGATGATCGTCTCGCTGGGCGTAGGATTGCTGGGAGGGTTCGTTGGACTGGCCTTGGGGACGATGCGCCTACCGGCGATGCTTCTTATGGGGATGGCCGCGCCCACCGCAGGCGGCACCAATATCCTGGTCAGCAGCATCAGTTCCATCTTTGGGGCTGCCAGACATGTGCGCGAGGGGCGTGTCAACTTCAAACTGGTGTTGATAATGGGAGGCCCGGCCTTCGTGGGTGCATTCATCGGCGGCTTCCTTGGCGGCCGGGTGTCTGAGTCGGTCCTCCTGTCCGCAGCCGGGCTGTTGGTACTTTGGCAGGGCGTCGAACTTCGCATGAGAGGCAGAGCGACCGCTGTTGCAGACGACTTCGTCACTGAGTATTCAGGTAGGAGGATGGCTGTTGGCGGCGGTATGGGCTTGGCCGTCGGCCTTTTGGGTGGTGCTGTTGGACTTATTCTGGGCAGCATTCGCCTTCCGGCCTTGATCAGAGTCCTGAAGGTCGACCCGCGAATAGCGGCAGGCACCAACCTGGTAATCGGCTTCGTGATGGGTTCTCTGGGCTGGGTCGGTCATGCCTTGAAGGGTGACGTCGACTATCAATTGCTGATTCTAATGGGCACAGGTGCGGCTGTCGGCAGTTACTGCGGTGCCAAACTCACCGGTAAAGTCGACCTGGCTACCCTGGTGGGTGCCATGGGCTACGTGCTGATGGCCGTTGGGATAATTCTGGTTTGGCGAGGTGTGAGTTAGGTTACCTCTTGAGTGCCAAGTACTAAGAGCGGACCGGCTATATTCCGCGTTCGTCCGGATGTGTCAGGTCTTTTTGGCATCGACATAAAAAGGTACCGTTCCTCCACTGAATCTGAAACGTAGGTAGCAATTACTGAACGTTTTCGCAGACCATAGGTACCAAATAAGTAGGACGTCTTCCTCTTAGTCCAAGGGTCCTTTGATATGGGTAATCCCGCCAGCGGTGACTCAGGGATGGCTTACAAGCAAGGCATGGATTCCGGTGAATAGAATGCAGACTACGATTGGCGTTGGTTCAAAATATCGGGGTGATCGAGGTTGGTATCTAAAGGCGTACCGGTCGGTCTGAACCTATCTCGTGAAATCTGGGGATTCAGGTACCTTGAGACATAGGATAGATGCGGATGCGATGGCCGCGATCAAGCACGCTATTCCAACCATGGAAAATCCTCCTAAAGCCAGTGCCAATCCTCCGATGGCAGAGCCTCCGATCGCCCCTAGTTGATTGCTGGTGGCCCAGAATCCGAGAGCTGTAGCGGTTGACGACTCTGCGAGTTCGGTCAATCGGGTTGTCAATATCGGCCAGCCAACACTGAAGAGACAAGCGACACCCAATGCTAACGCTATCACGAGCCACTCGGAAATCCCTGTAGAGAACAATATGGCCGAAGCAACCCCTCCGCCCAAGAAACAGAACATGGTCGTGCCAAGCCGGTTGGGGCGTCCTGCCACTACCCCTCCGGCGAACGCACCGATGATAGCGCCTATCCCGACCAACACTAACGGCAGAACTGTGTCTTCGGTGCTTAGCCCATATTCCTCCGTGAGATAGGCTGCTAGGTAGCTAAGAACTGCAGTAAACACCATGCGCTGAGCCACATTGGTTGAGAAGAGGAACCATAGCACGGGTTTGGATGCTACCTGTTTGTAACGCCCCACCAGGGTTATCGAATCGCCGGTACTGGACCGGGTCCTGGGGTACCATTTCCAGGCTAGTATCCAGATGATGGCGGCCAATACGCCGAAGGCGACGAATGACCCTTGCCATCCGCCTATCTGCACGAACACGGCCGCAGCGGGAGCACCCAATGCAGCACCGATGATGCCGGTTCCGATCAGCCTTCCAAAATATTTCCCGCGGTTCTTTGGTGACACTAGGTCTGCTACGACCCCTCCGCTGTTGGGCGGAAGCATCCCTGACCCTAAGCCTGTCACGATTCGGAAGGCAAACATCATCTCGTAATTGACTGATACGGCAGATGCCATCAGACCTAGAGTGATGAGTCCGATCCCTGTGAGGGCTATAGGTCGTCTTCCGTATGAATCCGATATCGGACCAACGAGTGGTGCAATGATTGCCCAGCCGATGAAATTCGCGGTTGCAAACTGGCCCGCTACAGCCAGAGACGTATCGAACTCATCTGCCAGACCGACCAGCAATGGCCCCATCATCAAAGAGACAGCCATCACTAAAAAGAAGCAGGCGGATAGCACTACAAGTACCATCGTTGGCAGGTCGTCTTGGGTACGGCTAGGCGTCACTCAAGCATAGTAACATGGGGTCTTCGTATTATTGGAGGCTTTAAATGGAAGCTTTAACTCTACAAACTTCGCAGCGCCTTACGGGTATTTTATCGATATAGGCACAAACGCTTGACATAAATGCATTCTACATGCTATGATAGCGGAGCGTTTTCACAAACTAGTGAGGGCGCTCTTTTTTTGCCCTGCGTTAAAGATGACAAAGCTCCGTTTCGTGCGGGGCTTTTTTGGTCCCTTTGCCGAACGCCATTGGCGACGTTCGGCAAAATAATATGACATTGTGTTGCCAGGTGATTAACTACCCGATAGATGCGTTAGAGAGAGAAAATACAACCTACCTAGTTAGACGGAGCTTCAGACCTGTTCGTGGAGCTGTTCGGTCAATCAGGCAAACATAGTAGATCGGGAGTTGGGCTAGCTCTATTGCCGAGAAATACGGCAGTGATGATTGACTGTGTAATCGAGTTCACTGAAATATAGTTTCCCGCCCATAAAACGGGAGCACCGTTCGATACCGAAGGACTAAACCACAACATTAAGTTTACCTGAGGCCTCCGGCGAGGGCCTGATTTTCTTCACTACCACGCTCAAGCCAGTAACTTAAAAAGCGTAACCAGTTATACTTTTCGTAGGTTGATAGAAACGGGAAACGTTTCCTATTTTGCTCTAGGAATGATTCCTAACAAGACACGAGATCTGAGGCGTATATGAAAGAAATGAGCAAACTAGTCAAAGTCTCATTATGTGTTTGTGGATTCATTATCCCAGGAGCCATAGGGACGTGCGTCACCATCGTAACCGGGATACCTGGCGACCGTACTATTTGGAGGAATCGGCTTCGCTATGACTCTTTGGTGGGTTAGGAAGCATCGATAAAAAAGGGCTACCGATATGACTAATTCTGGAAAATATTTGATCGTAGGTTTTCTTGGAATCGTTGCCGGAGGAGTCCTAGGGTCGGTAGTCGAAATCATTACCGGAAGCTCTAATTCTGGTATTGTCGGTATATTCGGATTAATAGGCGGCGGTATAGCTGTTTGGCGTTATAGCCGCATCCTTAAACATTAACCTCACACACAGCATAAGGAGAGGATGATGCCTAAAGAGACTACCCACCGAAACCCAGAAACGAGGGCGGCACGGATAGAGAGAAGGGCGAAGAAACGCGCGGATACGGTGACCAGGAAAAA
>CAJWGH010000049.1 GCA_913031095.1 uncultured Chloroflexota bacterium
TCTCAGTCCCCCTCTGGCTGATCGTCCTCTCAGACCAGCTACCCGTCATCGCCTTGGTGAGCCGTTACCCCACCAACTACCTGATAGGACGCGAGCCACTCCTCCGGCGCCCGAAGGCTTTCATCCCAACACCAAGGCACTGGGATCGTATGCGGGATTACCCTCAGTTTCCCGAGGCTATACCCCACCGAAGGGTGTGTTACTCACGCGTTACTCAGCCGTCCGCCACTTGCCCGAAGGCACGTTCGACTTGCATGCATTAAGCGCGCCGCCAGCGTTCACCCTGAGCCAGGATCAAACTCTCTAATTCGAACTTTACCTAGCTTCCTTCCACTATTCAGTTGTTAACGTACAACAAGCCTTCTCGAAAGAGGGCTAAGCGAGTATATTCCTGTGCCTAACAGGTGTCAAGAGCGATTTGGCCTTTTCAGGCACGAGTTCCAGAATTCTTTTTTTTGGGTCTATAATCCAATGGTTAGGCTAACTCTTGTCGGGCTACGCGGTTCCATAATTCTAAAAGCTGATTCTTTGGTCTAATCATGCAGATAAATGAACTAGGTGAGTTTGGCGTTATCGACATCCTGAAACGGATGGTCGTTGACCAACGAGCCGATTGCGGAAACGCCCCGAATTTCTCTTTCAATCTCACTGTGGACAACGGAGATGACACTGCGGCCTGGAGCGCCGGACGAGGGCAAACGCTTTTCACCACCGACACTATGGTCGACGGGGTGCACTTCACCCGCGAGACCATCCAGTGGCACGATCTCGGTTGGAAATCCCTGGCCAGCAATATCAGTGATGTGGCTTCCATGGGTGGACTGCCCGCCTATGCTCTCATCACCTTAGGCCTTCCTTCCGACACCGAGGTCTCAGACCTAGAAAGCCTCTACGAAGGTATGGTCGAGATAAGTAATGAGTACAACATGGCTATTGTCGGTGGCGATATGGTTCTATCTCCGGTGGCATTCATCACTGTGGCGCTAACAGGCGTGATGCAAGGCCAACCGATGGTCCGCTCTGGGGCTTTGCCAGGGGACCTAGTGGCAGTCACCGGCCACCTTGGAAATTCAGGTGGCGGCCTTAAATTGATGCTAGAAGGAAATGGCGCAGCTTCGAAGGACGCTCAGTTCTTGCGTGAAAGCCATCGCCGCCCTTGGCCTGCCGTGGCTGTGGGTCAGTCTTTAGTGGGTTCTGAGGTCACAACGGCAATGGACGTGAGCGATGGGCTTATGGATGATCTGTCCAAATTGTGCCATGCCAGCGGCGTCTCGGGGAAGATATTTGTGGACCAACTACCCATCCATCCGTCTTTGAGAGCTCAATTTCCTGACGACTCCGTAGGCCTGGCCCTTGGCGGCGGTGAGGATTACGTCCTACTGTTTACAGGGTGTCCGTCCAAGGTAAACAGCCTAATTTCCACACTCCCCGGAGGCGCCGCTGTAGTCGGGGAGATAACTAGAGGTGAGCCGGGCAAGGTCGCGGTGCTAGATGCCAATGGTCAAGAGATCTCCTCCGCCTATAGAGGCTGGGATCACTTCGGTTTATCCAAAGAGTAAGGAATGACCCACTCCCTATACATCAAATCTCCTAATGCCGAATTTACTCAAGAGTTAGGGAAGGCAATAGGTGAGATTGCTTCGGCCGGAGACGTGATTCTGCTTACCGGCGAGTTGGGGTCCGGGAAGACGTGTCTTACCCAGGGAATAGCCCTCGGTTTAGGAGTGGAAGGTTATGTCCGGAGCCCGACATTCGTTTTGATGACTCGGCATCACGGTCGGTTGACCCTGCACCATGTAGACCTCTACCGTATGGGAAGCTCAGCCGAAGCCTGGGACCTGGGTCTGGACGAGCAGCTTTTCGGTGAAGGGATCTGCGTCATAGAGTGGGCCGACCGGGCGGTCGATATATTTCCGGAGGACTGTCTTTGGATCGATTTGGACTACGGGTCTGACTCTGATATTCGCCAGATCACGATCGAGCCCGGCGTCGCTGCAGAAAAGTCAAGGTTTCAGTCGTTGCTACGTTTGCTGGCGGAAAATGGACCCTTTATATAAATTGTACTGATGATTCTGGCACTGGATACATCCACTCGTTACGCCGGCGTTGCTCTAACCAAAGAGGACCAGGTCGTTGCGTCCCACACCTGGCATTCCCTCTACAACCACACTTCGGAGCTCATGCCATCCGTTGTGAACATTCTGGAGCACGTCGGTGTGACCGTAGGCGAACTTGGTGGTGTAGCCGTAGCGCTTGGGCCCGGCGGGTTCAGCGCCCTTCGGGTCGGAATCAGCGCCGCCAAAGGCCTGGCTCTGGTCGCTAAGAAGCCCATATTCGGCGTAGGGACCCTTGAGTTGGAAGCTTTTCCCTATTTGGATTCCGGAGTGTATGTATGCGCGTTGTTGGAAGCAGGCAGGGAAGAATGCGCTACCGCGTTGTTCGACGCAAACGGCATCAGGGTCAGAGAGGACAGAGTTTGTACCGCTGACGAACTCATTTTGGAAGTAAAAGAGAAAGTAGAAAGCTCCGCCATTTTCTGCGGCGAGGGGGTTGCACCTTGGCGCAAGCAGATAGCCGCGGAGTTGGGCGCAAAAATGCAGATTGTCCGGTCGACTCCGGCGACCAGGGTTTGGGCACTGGCTGAGATAGGGCGACAGCGGCTGGCCGCGGGCAAGATGGATGACCTAACGACTCTTCAACCCGAATATTTGAGGATGCCCAGCATAGGTTTGCCAAAGCAACGGGGCCGAGTTCCTCAACGAGGCAGATCCGTGCGGGAATCGGCGAGGTAGAGATGTCGGATTTCACTGCTTTGATCATCGGCTGTGGGATCATGGGCACTGCCAGCGCCAAATTGTGCCTTGAGGACTCGAACTTTAAGGATATCGTTGTCGCCGATCGGAACATACAACGGGCCGAGCATTTGGCTGAGAGTTTGGGCAGCTCAGTGACCGCGCTCGAAGTGGATTGTTTCCAAGAAGACCAAGTCACCCGTTCCTTGTCTGGGATCGCAGTCGTATTGAATACCACCGGCCCCTTTGGCAGGGACACGATGTCATTTATGCGCACGGTTATAGAGGCAGGGGTGCCTTACGCTGATATCAATGATGATGTGGAGACCCTTCAGAGTGTATTTGAATCCGAATACCTGGACTCTTTGGCCAAGCACAGAGGAGTTGGCGTGCTGCCGGGTTTGGGCGCTAGCCCTGGTCAGACCAACGTGTTGTCTAGGCACCTGGCTGGCCGGATGGACATTGTTGAAGAGGTCCGATTCTTCATGGTGAATGACGCTAGCGACAGCAGCGAGTCGGTCTGGCGGCACCGGCTGGCTCTCTTCGGTCAGTCCGTTCTATTATACGACTGCGGACGGTGGACCCAGACTCCGGGCATGTCCGAATTCCAAGACATTGAATTTCCGTCCCCTTGGGCGAGCATTCGTTGTTACACTGTGGGGCTGGAAACCGTAACGATACCGACCTCGTTCCCCAGCCTGAGGCACGCATCGGTATGGCATGGGTTTTCCGATCCGACAACGACGGAGACGCTCAAAGGCTTGATTGACTCTGGGTTCTCGGCTGAAGATCCGGTCATCGTGGACGGTGTACCTGTCTCCCCTGTGGGAATGGCGGCGGCGATGTTAGCAGGGTCGCCGCCCAAAGGCAGTGGTGGCGTCGTTGATAGACTGCCACGGCAGGTTCGCGTAAAAGGGATAAAGGATGGCCGTCCCGCGGAACTGACCATGACCTATTCGTTTCCACCAGGAGATAATGCCATGGCCACCGCTTCTTGTTTGGTGGTCGGAGCAGGTCTTTTGGTTAACCGTGAGCTGCCAGGTCCCGGCGTATTTCCACCAGAGGCAATGGATCCGGCTCCGTTTATGTGGGACATGGAGTCCAGGGGTGTCCATTTCAAGCTGGAGGACTCTGCCAGCACCCGTACCTAAAAGACATTCAATCACTGGAAAGAGACAAAGCTAATCGGAACGGAAGTTCCTGGGAGGAAAAGGATATATGGAGCGAACTTTGGTGCTGGTGAAACCCGATGGGGTACAACGCGGATTGATAGGAGAGGTCATTAACCGCCTGGAACATCGGGGCCTAAAGTTGGTCGGCATGAAGTTGATGGAAGTGGATGACGCCTTGGCTCGGCAACACTACGGCGAGCATGTAGATCGGCCTTTCTTCGGGGGGTTGGTAGAATTCATCACCTCCGCTCCGGTGGTCGCCATGGCCTGGGAGGCGGACAACGCGGTTGAAGCTGTCAGAAACACAATGGGACAGACCAATCCCACGTCTTCGCCACCCGGCACCATCCGGGGAGACTTGGGCCTCGATATCGGCCGGAACCTCGTGCACGGATCAGATAGCCCGGAGTCGGCACAACGGGAATTGTCGTTGTTCTTTAGCGACGGCGAGCTGCTGGACTATACACGCTCGAACGATCCCTGGATCAAAGAGTAAGGCCGGGGGCAGAGTGTCGTTCCAGGTTGAGGTTTATACACCCAAAAGGGTGGGTTGAAAACACACATCTCCGCACGGTGTGGCGCTCCTGCTTAGGCACGGGTGCTTGACCCACTATATCTCAAAACCGGTTGGGCGCTACAGAATTCTGACCACCTGTGGCGCCCGGGCCCAGAGACGTTCTAGGCCGAAAAACTCGCGCTCGTCTGGGTCGAATATGTGGACAATCACATCACTGCAATCCATGAGCACCCAGCCAGAATTAGCGCTGCCTTCCCGCCTGTGTATGGAAAGGTTTGACTCTTTGAGAGTGGTGAGGATGTCGTCTTCCAGGGCTCGGATCAAGCGGGAGGAGTCTGCGGACATAATCACGAAGTAGTCGGTGAATGAGGCCAGATCTCTCAAGTCCAACATTACGATGTCGGACGCAAGCTTCTCCGAGGCCACTTCGACAATCAATTGCGCGACTTCCGAAGGATCCAATTTCTGGGTTGTCAGTTCAATCCTCCAAATCTTGCCAAAATATCTGATTAAACAGGGCAATTTAGGACTGTTCCGAGTATAGGCCAGGCGTGGATTGAGGTCAATGTAATGACTAGGCGGCGAAAGTCGATCTATAGCAAACGGGCATTGGGATCCTGTTAATCACGTGGCGTAAGTAGCTTGGATAAGACGGTTTAACGGCGGGTTTTCGAACCGGCGAGGAACAGATGCGCATCATTCGATCTATAGGGATAGCGGCCTTTGCCGTCGTTCTGGCCCAGGCCGTGGCTTGTGGCGGCAGCAACGACGACGTCGGTAATGGTAGCTCAGCCAACCTGGTGCCTAAACGTTCCAACATTGCTATCGAGCGGAATTCAGACCATGTGCCCGAAGGTCAGAATATTGATTACCGCACTATTCCCCCAACATCCGGTCAGCACTGGAGCCGTTGGGCGGATTGCGGGTTCTATATTGAGAACTTGCCGGACGAGCGCATCGTCCATAATCTGGAGCACGGCAATATAGTGGTCAGCTATAACTTAGCCAACCCGGCCCAGGTAACGGAACTGCGCAACAATTTGGAAGACCTGAGCTTGTTCGAAGACTGGGGCGTTGCCCGTCCGTATGACCAAATCAGGGAAGGTCGTGTTGTGCTCACCGCTTGGGGGCGAATGCATTCGATGACCGGCGTGAGGCCTGGAGAGATCGAAAGGTTTTTCAAAACCTTTGCAGGAGATCGTGGACCTGAGCGTGTCCCTTGCCGACCATAATCTGTTCCAACAAATGGGCGTCTTTGATGCCTGGAGCGCCCCTTTTGAATTTGCAAACGCCGAAGCTAGCCTTTGCCAATATCCCATACAATTTATTTCAATAGATTGGAGGGTGTGGCAGCCGTACCCAGAATGGGGTGCCAGGTATGGCTGACCAACACTGGGACTTGTACCATTCTGATATTGTGATATATTTAACAAAATCATTTACCAGCCCTGTTTTTCAGGGAGGGTTGTGCTCACGCCGCGCCTAGCGGCTGTTTGGTGTTTCCCGCACCAGACGAATTGATGTCGGCGCTTGGTCATTGAGACAGAAAGGTTTTCGACTGATGGACCCATTAAAAGAGCTGGCAAAGAATGGACTGTACTCACCGGAGCAGGAACACGATGCTTGCGGCGTGGGTGTGGTCGCCAATATCAAAGGCCAGAAGACCAACCAGATTATTAACGAAGGTGTTCAGGTCCTTATCAACCTTGGACACCGCGGCGCCGCCGGGCGCGACCCGGAGACCGGAGACGGCGCTGGTATGTTGATCCAGATGCCCGCCAAGCTGTTCGAACGCGAAGCGCCCTCATTGGGCATTGACCTTCCTGCAGCCGGCCAGTACGGGGTGGGCATGGTGTTCATGCCGCCTGAAGCCCAATCGGAATGCCGTGGATTGATCGCTAAAGTCGTCGAAGCCGAAGGATTGAACGTACTAGGCTGGCGTAACGTCCCTGTGGACCACTCCAAGATTGGGGAAGACGCTCGAGAGGTATGCCCTGCTATCGCCCAAGTATTCATTGGTCCAGGGTCTGGCACCGAGGACGAGGACGAACTTGAGCGGAAGTTATTTGTGGTCAGAAAGATACTCGAGCACTCTATTGGTGAGACAGGTCTGACAGACGAGCAGGCAGATTGCTTCTATATCTGTAGCATGTCTTGCAACACGATCGTATATAAGGGCCTGCTCATGGCCCATCAAATAGCCGAGTTCTACAAAGACTTGCAAGACCAGGATGTGGTCAGCGCCTTTGCGTTAGTCCACTCCCGGTTCAGCACTAATACTCTAGGCAGTTGGCGGCTAGCCCACCCCTACCGGTACCTCGCCCACAACGGTGAGATTAACACTCTACGGGGCAACGTCAACTGGATGCACGCCCGAGAGGCCCAGTTCCAGTCATCTCTGTTCGGCGGAGATATGGCCAAAATCGCCCCGGTGACCAACGCCGGCGATAGCGATACCGCTAGTCTGGATAATGCCCTGGAATTGCTTCAGATGACTGGCCGCAAGTTAGACCATGCCTTGTTGATGCTCATACCGGAAGCGTGGGATCAGCACGAGACCATGTCCCAGGAGAAGAAGGATTTCTACGAATATCACTCTTCTCTGATGGAGCCATGGGACGGCCCGGCTATGATTGTTGCTTCTGATGGAAGGAGCATCTGCGCGCTTTTGGACCGCAACGGACTAAGGCCATTCCGTTACCTTGTCACAAATGATGACAAGCTTGTGATGGCTTCTGAGACTGGTGTATTGGAAGTGCCCCCGGCCGACGTCAAATTTAAAGGTCGGTTGCAGCCAGGCCGCATGTTCCTGGTCAGCTTGGAGCAAGGCCGAATAATCGACGACGAAGAACTGAAGGACAACCTGGCCAGAAAGAA
>CAJWGH010000050.1 GCA_913031095.1 uncultured Chloroflexota bacterium
AGAAGTATTACGCCCAGACGGTACGCCGCCAACCGGTGGTGCTGGTCAAGGGCGAAGGCACGCGCGCTTGGGACGCGGACGGCAAAGAGTATCTGGATTTCGTAGCCGGTTGGGCCGTTAACCAGTTGGGCCACTGCCATCCGACGGTGACCAAGGCTATTGCGGATCAGGCCGCCACTCTGGTTCAGACTTCCAACCAGTTCTACAGCGTGCCCCAACTACAATTGGCCGAGACGCTGATCGAAAACAGCGCACTCGATTTGGTATTCTTCGGCAACAGCGGCGCAGAGGCCAATGAGGGCGCCATGAAGCTGGCCCGGCGCTACGGTAAGCTCCATCGCGACGGCGCTTACGAGATAATCACAGCTCTGAATTCCTTCCATGGCCGAACCATGGCTACTGTGGCCGCCACCGGCCAGCCTCATTACCAGGAGAACTTCACTCCGTTACAACCCGGATTCGTCCACGTTGACTACAACGACGTGGAGGGCATCATGAACGCCACGAATGACAGGACAGCGGCGGTGATGATTGAGCCGGTACAAGGTGAGGCCGGGGTGATCATTCCTGACGACGACTATCTGAAGCGGGTAAGGGAGTGGTGTGACCAGCAGGGCATCTTGCTGATTTTGGACGAAGTACAGACTGGTATGGGCCGGTTGGGCAGCTTGTTCGGCTATCAGGAATATGGTGTCGAACCCGATGTCATGACTCTGGCCAAAGGTCTCGGGCACGGAGTGCCTATCGGAGCGTTCTTGTCCAAAGAACATGCCATGGCCTTGGTGCCGGGTGACCATGGCTCGACCTTCGGCGGTAATATGTTGACGACCGCTGCTTCTTATGCAGGAACCAAGTTTCTGATTGATAACAATATCCCCAGCAAGGTTAAAGAGATGGAACCCTACCTGCTGGGCGTACTGAACGATCTGAAGGGCCGGTTCTCTTTTATCACCGAGGTACGTGGCAAAGGCCTGCTGGCTGCAATCGACTTCGACAGCGACATATCTGGACAAGTTTTGACTGCGGCCAACGAGGCAGGGATCCTGCTGAACGGTCCCAGGCCCCACACCATCCGCTTCATGCCGCCTCTGAACATCACTAAGGAAGAGATCGACGAAGGTGTGGAGCGTCTAGGCAAGGCCCTGTCAACCATCTAATACCGGACGGATAGAATCATATAATGGCAAGACCAAAGATAGTGCTGGCTTACAGCGGGGGATTGGATACAACGGTGGCTGTCCCCTGGCTACAGGAAAAATATGACGCAGACATAATAACCCTCACTATTGACCTGGGCATGGTCGATCTGGAGTCCATCCGCAAGAGGGCGCTAAGCATTGGTGCTGTGGAAGCTCTTACCGTCGATGGCCGGAACACCCTGGTCAATGAGTTTCTTTTCCCGTCACTCCAAGCGGGGACGGTATATGAAGAGCAGTATCCTCTGGCCACAGCACTAGGCCGTCCGCTTATCGCTCGGTACTTGGTGGAGGCGGCCAAGGAGCACGGTGCGTACGCTGTCGCCCACGGCTGTACTGGCAAGGGTAACGATCAAGTTAGGCTGGAAGTCGGTGTTGCTTCCTTGGGGCCAGACATAGAGGTCATTGCTCCTATTCGTGACTGGGGTATGAGCCGTGATGACGAAATCGAGTATGGTCAGGCGCGGAACCTACCCATCAACGCTAATCGCAGCCGATTCTCCACTGACGAAAACCTGTGGGGCAGGAGCGTAGAGGCAGGAGAGTTAGAAGACCCCTGGCTAGAACCTCCCGAAGATGCCTACGCCTGGACCAACCCGGTGACTGCGACACCTGACGACCCAGTCTACGTTGAAGTCCATTTCGAGTGTGGCGTGCCCAAGGCAGTGGACGGAGAGAGCATGGCAGGGACCGATCTGATCAATCACCTGAACACCGTAGCAGGCACCCACGGTATCGGGCGTATCGACCATGTTGAGAACAGGTTGGTGGGCATCAAGTCACGTGAGATATACGAATGCCCTGCGGCTACGCTCCTGCACACTGCGCACACCGCTTTGGAAGCCATGACCCTGACCAAAGACCAGGCCCGCACCAAGGCCCGTATCGCTTTGGAATACGCGGACGTGGTCTATAACGGACTGTGGTTCACAGCCCACCGTGCAGACCTAAATTCCTACGTCCAGAGTACTCAGCGGTTTGTAACCGGTGATATCCGTGTGCGCTTGCATAAGGGTACTGCCACGGTAGTCGGCCGCCAGGCGCCCAAGGCATTGTATAATCATGGGCTGGCGACGTATGACCGCTCGGACGAGTTTGACCACAGCGCTGCCGAAGGATTCATCAAGATCTACGGCCTATCGGTAAAGACTGAAAACCAGGTCCAGGCGGACTGATTCTTCGGTTCTTTCCATAGCCGAGTTCCCCACTTTTGTAGTACCACGTTCCTGGAGGACCGATGACAGTTGCCGCCCGCATGAACGATCTGGGCACCGAATCGGCTTTTGAAGTGCTGGCTAAGGCCCGGGCTCTAGAAGCCGAGGGTAAAGAAATAATCCACTTGGAGATCGGAGAGCCCGACTTCGAAACTCCTAGGCATATCGTCGAGGCGGGCATGCAGGCTATCAGCGACGGTTTCACCCATTACGGACCAACTGCTGGGTTGCCCGACCTTCGGGAGGCCATCGCGCGCAACAGCCGTGAAATACGAGGGACCAACACCGACCCAGCCAACGTAGTGGTGACGCCCGGCGCAAAACCCATCATGTTCTACGTTCTGTTGGCATTGGCCGAACCCGGGGTGGAAGTCATTTACCCCAATCCAGGATTCCCAATCTATGAGTCCATGATTAAGTTCGCCGGAGCCACCCCGGTTCCCATGCAACTTCTGGAAGATAGGGACTACCATCCTGACTTGGATGCGCTGCCAGGAATGATTACTGACCAAACTCGGCTGATCATCTTGAACTCGCCGGAGAACCCCTGCGGGTCAGCCCTGACCAAGCAAGAACTAGAGACCATCGCAAAGGTCGTCATGCAGCACCCGGATCTGTATGTGTTGGCCGATGAGATATATAAAGACATCCTATACACCGGCGAGCACTACAGTATCTCGTCCATACCGGGCATGCAGGAACGCACGATAATCCTGGATGGATTCTCAAAGAGCTACGCTATGACCGGCTGGCGGATGGGGTACGGGATTCTTCCCGAAGAACTGATTTCCCATGTAGTGAAGTTAGCTGTAAATAGCGTCTCTTGCGCCGCGTCCTTTACCCAGAAGGCAGCGGTGGCCGCGCTGGAAGGCCCAAGGGACGAAGTCGAAGCCATGGTGGCTGAGTTCAGCATCCGCCGCAGGCTGATAACAGACGGACTGCGGAGTATTCCAGGCATCAACTGCCCGGAGCCGGAGGGGGCGTTCTACGCCTTCCCAAGCATCCAAGAAACTGGGCTGACCAGCATGGAATTCGAGACCAGGGCAATGAACGAGGCGGGAGTTGCTTTACTGTCCGGCAGCGCCTTCGGCAAGTACGGCGAGGGTTATGTAAGGCTATCTTATGCCAATTCCCAAGACAATATTCAAAAGGCCATCAGCCAGTTGGACAAAATGGTCCGTAGCCTCTAGCCATTAATAAACGGAGATTGAGATGGGTGAGATCAAAGTAGTGCATCCAGACGGTCTGGAAGTTGAGATTCAGTCTGGGGCGATGACCAGACTGGCCGGAGTGTCCGAAGCCCTGACAGGTTCCACGGGCATCCACTTGGCCGTGGCCACTATCCCTCCCCATTGCGCCTCGAGTCCGCACTACCATGTGAATTGCGAATCAGCCATCTATGTGGTTAAAGGGAAGGGCCGTTTCGTGATTGGTGACAACTTGGACACCGGACTACCCATCGGACCTGGCGATTTTATCTATGTGCCTGCCGGAGCCGTCCATCAACCGGTGAATGACGGTTCGAATGACCTGGAGATAATTGTGGCCCGCGACACGCCCGTTGAGATAGTGGTGGAAGTGGAGCCGTCCAAGGCATAGATAGCTCTTCCAACACCCCTTAACGGCTCATCTTGGGCCTGTAGAAAAACTGTGGTTTAACTGAGACCTTGGTTCGACATGATAACCATGAGTGGGGGTAGTCTAATTTCATTCAACGGAAAACCAGAGCCCCTACCCACGTACCAGGCGATGGGCTATACTATCCGCGCTCAAGCTGGCCAGTAGAAATTCTGGAGGAATAACATGGACCTGGGTCTATCCGAGATACAGCAGATGCTGAAAACCAGCGCCCAGGATTTTTTGTCCCGAGAATGCCCATTGACTCTTGTCCGGGAGATGGAGGAGGACTCACGGGGATTCACTGATGAGTTGTGGCGTCAGATGGTTGGACTTGGTTGGACCGGCGTGGCGTTCCCTGAGCAGTATGGCGGCACTGGTGGCAATTTCGCCGACCTGGGAGTGTTGTTGGAAGAGATTGGCCGCTCTCTGGCGCCGTCACCATTCTTCTCCACCGTGGTACTGGGCGGAATGACCGTCTTAGACGCAGGTTCGGACGCTCAGAAAGACGAATTGATCAGCCGCATCTGCGCCGGGACCATCATTATGACTATGGCTGTTTCGGAGGACAGTGCGGCCTATGAACCCTGGGGTATCGAGGCTACTGCCAATCAGAAAGGTGGTGGTTACGAGATCAGCGGCACAAAGTTGTTCGTGCCCGATGCAGAGGCATCCGACGTAGTTATTGTGGCAGCGCGCACCTTGTCAAGTTCTGATCCTGCTGATGGCATATCCCTATTCCTGGTGCCTTCCGGGACCAATGGACTGAATATATCACCGATGCAGTCGATAGGTAATGAGCGAGTGTTTGAAGTCAGTCTGGACAAAGTCAACGTGCCTGCGGATGCGGTACTGGGCCCTGTGGGTGAGGGTTGGCCCATCGTCGAACGGAGCATCATGAGAGCCACGGCGGCCCAATGCATCGAGATGCTGGGCGGGGCCGAGGCAGTGCTGGACATGACCGTCGAATACGCTAAAGGCCGCACCCAATTCGGCCGTGCCATCGGCAGTTTCCAGGCGGTTCAACACCACTGCGCGCGCATGGCCACCGACGTCGAAGGCTCCAAGAATATCGCTTACCAGGCCGTCTGGCGGCTGTCGGAGGGCTTGCCGGCCCAGAAAGAGGTAGCGATGGCGAAGGCCTGGATCGGCCCGGCATACCGTCGTGTATGCGGCACTGCCCATCAGTGCCACGGCGCCATTGGGTTCACAAAAGAACATGATTTGCAGCTATATACCCGCCGGGCTAAGGTCCACGAATTGACGTATGGTGACGCCAACCATCACAAAGAGGTTGCGTTGCAGCACCTAGACGATGAGTAAGAATTACCACGCCACGGAGGCGAACGAGGCATGACCACCACTACAGAATGTGTTTTCTGCAACATGGCGCAAGACCCCATGCACGTCGCCCCTGTTTACCGGGACGACCGTGTTTTTGCCGTAAAAGACATCAACCCTAAAGCCCCGGTGCATATGCTTATCGTCCCTAATATGCATATAGCGTCATTGGCCTATGTCGGCCCAGGACAGGTGCCCATTATGGGCCACATGTTCGTGGTGGCGGAAGAGATTGCCCGGCGCGAGGGTATCACCCTCAGTGGATACCGACTGGTGTTAAACCAGGGTGATGACTCGGGCCAGGAGATTCCTCATCCCCACATGCACCTTCTGGGCGGCAAGAAATTGGGAGCTATGGGCTAGGCCGTCCGCCCTAACAGTTACCGCAGTGACCGACTTGCTTCAAAGCCTCCAGAACCGTCTGGAGGGCCTGCCCGACGGACTGCAGGCACATATCTACCGTGTCCGCGACGTGGCCCTGGAGCTGGCCTCTCGTCACGGCATTCCCTTAGACCGTGCCGAACTGGGGGCTCTGGCCCATGACGTATGTCGAGCCGTTCCAGGGGACGAACTCCTGAAGATGTCTGCTGACCTGGGAGTGTTCGTGACAGATGTGGAAAGAGATTTCCCTCTTCTGCTCCACGGCCCGGTTGGCGCTGAACTCCTACGCATGGAAGAAGAGCTTGCTGAACACAGCCTCTGTGAGGCGGTGCGCTGGCATTCAACCGCCCATGCTTCTCTGGATGATCTCGGCAAGCTGGTGTTTTTGGCCGACAAGTTGGACCCACATAAAGCGGCCGTTTACTCCTACCAAGCTAAGCTGCATGATATGGCACTAGAGAGTCTGGACTTGGCGCTGCTGGAATTCCTATCCCGTGAGATGGCCGTGCGGCTCGAAAAAAGAGAGACTGTCCACCCGGCCAGCTTGGACGCGCGCAACAGCTTGATCCTAAAGCTCAAGAGCTAACTCCCTGGGATTGAAGCTTAACCGCGTTTAGCGCATCATAAGTTAACGGCAACCACGCCGGAGAAGGCGACCAGCCTGAGAGGTTCCGATGCAGATTAACCTGACACCAGAAGCCGTTCACCATATCCAGAGCAAAGGCGGTCAGGCGGCCGTCGACCTGCTTTCGTTCACATCTTGAGGCGGCAACTCCACTGAGGTATCGGTCGATACCCGACTCTCCCGTCGCGACGTCTCCCCGTACCGCAAGATAAAACAGGACGGCGTGGAGTTGTTCATCCCACCCAACTTGGCCCAGCACACCACCACAATGAACATCGACAGCAAGAAGTTCTTGTTTTTCCGGAACCTCAAAGCGGAGCTTGAACTGGAGAACGGGTTAGTGTTGGGTCGTCGTGACTCGTGGGCGTGATGTCCAATGACCTCGTTTACGGGCACTGGTAGTTGAAGACCGCTTTATCATTAGCAATCCTGAAGAGTGCATGGAAGAGACCCACAGGTACAAAGATCTGGGTGTGGATAAACTGATACTCCGTTACCAATGGACAGGTATGGAGGGTGAGGTAACTACCGAGTCGTTCCGCCTATCCGCTGAGAAGGTCATTCCGAAATCCGTTTAGCTATTGCCTGGCCCGCCGATCCTGTTTTTCTTTGGAAAGATATCGAAGGCTTCCCCGACGTTAAAGCAATATTGATACGCAGCGTTGCGACCTATTTGGCGTGGTATTTCGGGGTTCTCTTTTCCACGAAGGACCGGCTGGCCTCTTTGAAATCCTCACTCAGATGCAGTTTGAGAGGCAGCATCTGCATGTCGGCTTCGGCCCCGGTCTGAACCCACTGACGGCGTGTCAACTTGACCGCGGCCCTGGTGGCCAGTGGCGGCGATTTTAGAACCTTCTCAGCCAGTTCCTCAGCGGCTCTGACGTGCTCTCCGGTCGGTACCAGGCGGTTAATAAGGCCC
>CAJWGH010000051.1 GCA_913031095.1 uncultured Chloroflexota bacterium
TCGGACTGGAGATACCGTCTCGCTCACGGTGCCACCACCAAAACCAATTGGCGTAGTGCCCCAAGATATCCCACTGTCTGTGGCTTACCAAGATGAAGACTTGGTCGTGATCGACAAACCCGCAGGATTGGCAGTCCACCCCGGTCCAGGCCACCCCGACCAGACTCTGGTCAATGCCTTACTGGCGATGTGTCCCGATATCCAAGGCGTCGGCGGCGAGATTCGGCCGGGCATCGTCCACCGGTTGGACAAGGACACGTCGGGCCTGATGATGGTCGCCAAAACCCACCAGGCCCACATCGACCTTTCTGCCCAGATCAAGGCCCGGCAGGTCATCAAGGGGTATCTGGCATTGGTTGAAGGAACGCCCTACCCTTTAGAAGGCAGCGTTGATGCACCGGTAGGCCGCCACCCCCGCCGTAGGACTCGTATGTCAGTGGTGGTGGGCGGCAGGGAAGCCCGAACCAATTATAGGACCTTGGAACGGCTGGCCCAAACCAGCCTCTTAGAACTCTACTTGGAGACCGGTCGCACCCATCAGATCAGAGTCCACATGGCCCATATCGGACATCCCCTTGTTGGTGACACCCTGTACGGTAGCGCCAGCCATCTGGTTGAACGTCACTTTCTCCACGCCTTCCATCTGGGTTTCAATCACCCAATCACCAAGGAACCGTTGGAGTTTCGGTCATCGTTGCCTCTGGACCTGGCGCCTGCGGTTGCTGAGCTCCGTCAAGCCTAGCCAGACCCGCCGTCGATCAGGCGAGGACTGGGGTTTAGGAAGGTCTTTTGAAGATGTATTTGAAGGATACAGCCGGTCTGGGTTCTGGAGAAGGCCAGAATAACGGTTAACTTGGTGTTTTTCGCTGGCCTGACGTGCGTACCGACCCAAGATTGTGCCCGTGCCGTGCTACAATAATCTCTACCCATCTTCATTCGCTTGGAGAGTAAATTTGCCCGGAGAAATCCGCGTTCGGTTCGCGCCCAGCCCCACCGGGTTGCCCCATATCGGCAATATTCGGACGGCCCTCTTCAACTGGCTATTTGCTCGTCATAACGGCGGCAAGTTCATCGTCAGAGTGGAAGATACTGATCAAGCGCGTCTGGTGCCCGGCTCAATCGAGGCGATGCTCGATGGCCTCCGCTGGTTGAATATCGATTGGGACGAAGGCCCTGAAGTTGGCGGACCATACGGCCCATATTTCCAATCGAAAAGGCTGGATATTTATCACGAAATGGCCGACAAACTGGTCTCGCAAGACGATGCATACCGCTGTTATTGCAGCCAGAAACTGCCGGAGAACGACGACGAGCGGCAGCGTGACCGCCGGGTATCTGCCAGTGCCGACTGCCAATGTCGGGATTTGACACCGGAAGAGATTGCGAATCTGAGCGGTGGACAAGAGTCAAACGTCGTGCGGTTCGCCATGCCCAAAGAAGGCATCACCAAGGTCAATGACCTGATACGTGGCGAAGTGGAATGGCGGAACGAGACGCTGAACGACTTCATAATCCTGAAGTCTGACGGTTTCCCTACTTACCACCTGGCGGTAGTGGCTGATGATTATCTGATGGAGATAAGTCATGTGTTGCGAGCCGAGGAGTGGCTGCCCAGCACACCCCGCCATCTGCAACTATTCAAGGCGTTGGGATTCGAACCGCCTCAGTACGCCCACTTGCCCATGATCATGGGCCCGGACCGGGCCAAGCTATCCAAACGCCATGGCGCAACGGCCATCGGCGAGTACAAAGAAGCCGGGTGCTTGCCTGAAGCGCTGCTAAACTTCATGGTGCTGCTGGGCTGGTCGTTGGATGACAAGACCGACGTTGTCCCCATCCAAACCGTCGTCGATAATTTCACTCTGGATCGGATCACCAAGTCCTCAGCCATATTCGACCAGGAGAAGTTGCAGTGGATGAACGGCATGTACATACGCGATCTATCCCCAGAGCAACTGGCTGGTGCGATGATGCCATTCTTGGAGCGCGACTTACCCAAGGAAATGCTCCCGGTTGATGAGGAATATTTGCGCCAGATCGCTCCGCTGCTCCAGCAACGAATGAAGAGTCTGGAAGAGTCTGCAAACAGCACCTCGTATTTCTTCCAGGCGGACGAAGAATTCGATACGGGCGAATTGATGCAAAAAGGCATGGATCGGGACTCGACTCTGTCAGCCCTCAAGGCAGCCCTGGACGACTTGGATGGCACAGACGATTACGCTCCGGGGAAGCTGGAAGAGATGCTGACCGCTACCGGAGAGAAGCTGGAATTATCCCGCCGTCAGTTCTTCGGGGTGCTCCGCGTTGCTGCCACCGGCCGGGCCGTTTCTCCTCCCCTGTTCGAGATGATGGAAGTCATGGGGAAGGTCAGCATGGTGAGCCGTATTAAGAAAGCGCTTGAACGGTTGAGCGTCGCGGGTTAACAGCCATCAATACAGGATGAACAAGAATGACACAGGCTGAATCCTCGGTTGACTTCCTTCGCGGCATGATTGCCGACGATAACAAGTCCGGAAAATTCGATGGCCGCGTGGTAACCCGTTTCCCTCCGGAACCCAATGGCTATCTTCACATCGGCCATGCCAAGTCTATTTGTTTGAACTTCGGTTTGGCGGAAGAGTTCGGCGGCGTCTGCCACCTTCGCTTCGACGACACCAACCCTTCCAAAGAAGAGGTCGAATACGTTGAGTCTATCCAAGAGGACGTCCGATGGCTGGGTTTCGATTGGGGAAGCAATCTTTTCTATGCCTCAGACTATTTTGGGCAGCTATATGAATATGCCCTCCAACTGATCAGGTACGGCAAGGCGTATGTGTGTGACCTGAACTCGGACGATATTAGGGAGTACCGGGGCAACCTGACAGAGCCAGGGAAAGAGAGCCCTTACCGCAACCGGTCGATCGAAGAGAACTTGGATTTGTTCCAACGCATGCGGAAAGGAGAGTTCGATGAAGGCAGTCACACGCTTCGTGCCAAGATAGATATGGCCGCACCCAATTTGAACCTTCGAGACCCGGTGCTCTACCGTATTCTGAAGGAAGACCACCATCGCACCGCCGACGAATGGCCCATCTATCCGATGTATGACTTCGCCCACGGGCAGTCAGACTCCATAGAGCACATCACTCATTCGATCTGTACACTGGAGTTTGAAGGCCACCGGCCGCTGTACAACTGGTTCTTGGATGAGCTGAATATCTACCACTCTAAGCAGGTCGAGTTTGCCCGCCTGAACATCACCCATACAGTTATGAGCAAACGCCGGTTGATCGAACTTGTCAACGAAGGATACGTGAATGGCTGGGACGATCCGCGCATGCCAACCATTTCAGGCCTGAGGCGGCGGGGCTACACGCCAGAGGCAGTCCGAGATTTCTGCGGCCGCATCGGCGTGGCACGGCGGGACAACACGGTAGACATTGCCCTCCTGGAGCACACCCTCAGGGATGACCTGAACAAACGGGCGCCCAGGGTCATGGGAGTACTGGATCCTCTTAAGGTAGTCATCGAGAATTATCCCGAGGGTCGGATTGAAGAGATCGTTTCCGTGAACAACCCTGAAGATATGAGCATGGGCGAACGGAAGATCCCATTCTCGCGCACCGTTTATATCGAGAAAGACGACTTCCGAGAAGAGCCGCCGCCCAAGTTCTACCGGCTGTCACCAGGCCGGGAAGTGCGCCTTAAAGATGCCTATTACATCACCTGCACCGGCGTTATAAACGATGAGGCCACGGGAGAGATAATCGAGTTGCGCTGCACCTATGACCCGGAGACCTACGGCGGTACATCTTCTGACGGCCGCAAGGTCCGGGGAACTTCCCATTGGGTGTCCGCCGATCATGCTGTGGATGCCGAAGTCCGTATCTACGACCACCTTTTCTCAACCATTGACCCAGACGACGTTCCGGAAGGCGGTGACTTCAAGGACAATCTTAACCCGCAGTCACTGGTGGTGCTGAAGTCCGCTAAACTTGAGCAGGGCTTGAATGAAGCGAAGGTGGGTGAGAGCTTTCAGTTCTTGCGGCAGGGCTATTTCACGGTAGACCCTGACTCCACTCCGGAAGCCCCAGTGTTCAATCGGACTGTAGCGTTGAGGGATACATGGTCGCGGATGGACCAGGCTCGTAAGGACGGTTAGTTAGCCTGGTACACCTGCAGGCGGTGACGTAAGCTGTCCACTACAAAAAGCCGCCCCGCGTCGCCCAGGACCACCGCCGATGGACCCCAGAAGTAGCCTTCTACCCCGGCTGATATCTCCCGGTCGCGGCGGGCAGGGGGGTTCAGTTCCGGAAACAGGTCTGACTCATACCGCAATAAGCCTTCTTCAGGATTGACGGCGAAATAGTCCGAGGCCCATCTCGAATCGACCGACTCACCCCGGAGCGATGCCACAAGGCTGCCGTCAGGACCCAGGACTTTCACCCGTTCATTGCCCCAATCGGCGACGTATATGTTGCCTTCTTCGTCCGCCGCCAGGCCGGCTGGTCGACGTATGGTGTCGCCTGTTAAGGGACCGGTGAACTCCTCGATCAAACCGCCATTGGTGTTGTACCGCTGGATACGGTCGTTGCCCCAGTCGGAGATATAGACATCCCCAGCGCCGGTCAAAGCCAGACCCCAAGGACCTTCGAATTGGCCCGGTCCGGCGCCGCGTTCACCCCAAGCCGACAAGAATTGGCCGTCCTTAGTGAACTTCTGGACCCGGTGGTTGCCGCTGTCGGTCAGCCACAGGTTCTCTTCGGCGTCGAAACGTATGCAAGATGGGTGCTCCAGCTGTCCGTCTAAAGAGCCTTTTACTCCCCACTTACTCAAGAACTTTCCATCTTTATCAAATATGGAGATTCGTTGCAGGGCTTCGTCGGCCACGTAGACGTTGTCTTGGCTATCGATGGCGATGGAGCTAGGCCACCAAAACTCCCCGTCGTTCCTGCCGCCGGTACCCCATTCTCCCAGCCACTCTTCGTCCAAAGTGGCCATGGACACCCGCTTGGAAGGCAGCCGCACCGGCGTCTCGGGACCGGCCCGATTTAGGACATGGAGGATACCCTGGGAATTCATGGCCAGGTCAACAGGATTGGTGAATCCCCGCCCAGTGGCGGCCAAGAACCCAATGGTATGGCTATATGTGAAGGTTTTGGTCGTCGTCATTTATTTTAAGACTCTATGATTCCTAAGAAAGCTGCGCCGTGGCGAAACTTCACGCCACACAAGCAATAAGAACTCTCGTTTCTCTTGGGGTGACAGCAGAAACGGCTGGAGTGAGAAGAGTAACTTGAGTTCCAGCTGTTATCTGTTACCGGCATGGCTCAAGCCAATTGGTATTCGCGAGTGGCTAAGATCAGTTGTAGTAGTTCTACTACCTGTTGTTCTGAGCAGGATGCGGCGTCGTCGGGGGTGAAGCTAACTTCCCCGAAATTGGCGGCGAACTCTACCAACCGTTGGCGAGTACCGTCCGAGACTCGCAGTCCTCCGGATAGCAGCAAACACTCCTCTACCAGTTCCGCGGCTTGGTAGCTGTTTTGGCGGTCCTTGAGGCTTTGAATCATGGCCTGGATTCCCGGTTGCAGCGTATCGCCGATGACCAGGGTTGAGGAATTGACCCGCTCCACAAGAGTTCCGGTGTCCACCCACTCGGTTCCGGTGTGCCAGCCCTCTACTGTGGGAGGATTTAGTATCTCTTGGCCCATGAAATTGGCGTCGTTGGCCAGATTGATGATTCTGGAATCCGGGGTCTGGTAGCTGCCAGCCAGTCGTGCTGTTCCTACCACTAACTCGGCCGGACTCTTGACCCTGGCGTACCAAACGTCTTCCGATTTGAAGAACTCAGACAAGAAGAGCGCCCGCAGCATAGATCGGATGTCGCCGCTAGACTTGCGGTACTCCTCCGCCAGGAAGGCGGTGGCTTCTTCGTTCGGTGTGTCTGAGACGAAATAGTTGTACAGCTTCCCTGCAATAAACCAGCTTGTGGCGGGCCGCATGGCGATTATGTCTATGATGTCCTCGCCGTTGAAATTTCCAGTGCGGCCCAGGAAGTTCTTTTCCGTGTCGTCGTGGTCCTCTGGGCGGTACTCGAACTGCCAGTCGATGCGGCCTGAGGGCCATATGGAATCCCGGGACGCCCGGACGCTCATATAATCGTCATTGGCGATGGTCCAGCCGGTGAAGGCTTTGGCGCAGTTCTTGACGTCGTCTTCAGTGTAGTTGCCGATTCCCATGGAGAAGAGCTCAAGCAACTCTCGGCCGTAATTCTCGTTGGGGGCGTCTTTGTGGTTGTCTTTGTTGTCCAGCCAGAAGATCATAGCCGGGTCACGGGATAGTTCCATCAATATGTTGTGGAAAGAACCCAACCCATGCCGACGGAAGGTGTCAGTTTGGTTGACCACTCCCTTGGCGTGATTCAGCTTGCCATAGGCGGTGGCGAAAAGGCCGTGCCAGAACAGGGTAATCTTCTCCTCCAGTGGCCGCCTGGAGTTAATCATCTTGTACATCCAGTACGATTGGGCGCTCTCGAAGTACATGACGCTGTTCATGTCAGGCTGGTAGCGGCGAACCAGGTCGTCGTCCCATTCGGGAAACTCTTCGGGGTGGAGAAGTTCTTCGACTGTGGCTTCGTAGCCCTTCCCTTGATAGATCTCCAACTCACGAAGGGTGGCCCCGAAGCCAGCCCTCCGCATCAGGTGGGCGATCAGTCCCAGTTCTTTATCAACCATTGGGTGGCCTCCAACTCGACTCGCGGGACTCGTTGAATCACGTATCGTGATCGGGTAAATGTTGATGAGCAATATTGAATTCCGCGTAGTATATCATTTCCAAAATAGACTGAGAGAGAGCCACCTTCTTAATGGTTGCTGCACATGATTTTATCAGTCTAGGCGTAGATTTGACCAAGGACTAAAAAAAGTTTAATATTCCTCAAAAGATTGAGGGAAATCCATCGATTTTCCCCTTGACAGACGGCGGCTCCTTTACATTAATGTGCTAATGGGTCAGCGGGGGAGAGTGGGAAGTGTGGTTGTGATGGTGACCAACGTGTACTCAAAGCCGGTGGCCGAGGTTTTCGGATCATCGGCTTTTTTTGTAAAAGGATCTCGATTCGTCAAGAATCACAAGGAGATTGCAGCAGAATTGGATCTATCTGCCGGCCAGTGGCCGGGCTCGGATGGACATTTCTAAAACGTGTCCGGCGGCATTAACCCGACTTACCGGTCTCG
>CAJWGH010000052.1 GCA_913031095.1 uncultured Chloroflexota bacterium
CTATCAGATGAAGTCTAGGGATACTTTTGCGCCAATGGGACCCTACCTTGTCACTGCCGATGAGATCGATGACCCCCAGAACCTGGATATCAAGCTTTGGGTCAACGAAGACCTGAAACAATCGTTTAACACAGATGACATGGCCCACAAGATACCCAGGATAATCGAATGGGTTAGCTCTATCCATGAGTTGGAGCCTGGCGACGTCATAGCCACCGGCACCAACCACCGGGGTCTGAGCGCTCTACAGAACGACGACAAAGTTGAACTGGAAGTGCAGGGCCTCGGCACTCTTCATTTCAACATCCAAGACAATCTGAAGCGCACCTGGGATAGAACTACCCGCCTGGAGATGCAAGAGCAAGGCAACGACGGAACAACGCCGCAGGTGAGTGGTAAGTACGCCTAGGACCCCGACAATAGACCTTTCAGCGATGATAGGTAACCTGAAGACAGCCCAAACGATGTTTCGTTGGCATAGGTGTCTTCGTTATTCCAGAGAAAGTCTTAGTTCACGCATCCAAGATATACTGGTTTATCCTCCAACGATGGACAACCAGGAACCTTTTCGATACTCCATGCTTTTTTAGGAGAGATGTCATGGCAGAGAACCCAGAGATATCTATGGAAGAATTCAAGTTCATGGCCGACAGGGCAGGCCTGGGCATGGACCAGGCAGAACTGGAACACCTGAAACCCATTTACGAGTTGTACATGCAGTACACAGCAATGGTTCACTCCATAGATTTTGGCCCCGAGGAAATGGTGGTGGAGTTCCACCCTGATTAGTCTGGCGGACCACGTTTAAATAGAGCTGATCAATCGGAACCGAGGGTAAAAGACATGGCGCAGACAGACCGAAAATTACACCACCTAACCATTCACGAGGCAGGGAAACTTCTGAAGAATGGTGAGCTTTCGCCGGTGGAACTGACCCAGGCTTTCTTCGATCGGATCGCAGACACCGATGACAGGCTGCATTCTTTCATAACGCTTTTAAACGAAGAGGCTATGAGCGAAGCCCGGGCCGCTGAAGCCGAGATTCGGAGCGGACGCTACCGAGGTCCGCTTCACGGTATACCCATTGCCCTGAAAGACCTCTATGACACGGCTGGAATTCGTACGACTTCGGGATCCAGGGTTGATATCGATCGGGTTCCTGCTGCGGATTCAACGCCCACAGCCCGCCTGAAAGAAGCCGGTTCCATCCTCTTGGGCAAGCTGGCGATGCACGAATTTGCTTTGGGCGGCCCGGACTGGACTACGCCATTCGAACCAGCCTGCAACCCGTGGAACTTGGACCACATAACCGGTGGATCCAGCAGTGGCTCGGCGTCGGCCGTTTCCTCAGGCCAAGCCATGGGCGCCCTCGGTTCTTGCACCGGGGGCTCAATCCGCGGCCCAGCATCCCTGTGCGGCATAGTTGGCTTGAAGCCCACCTATGGCCGGGTCAGCCGTTCCGGCGTTGTGACCCTTAGTTGGTCTCAAGACCATGTCGGTCCCATGACCTGGACAGTAGAAGACAGTGCCTACATGCTCCAGGCCATCGCTGGCCATGACCCCAAAGACCCGACCAGCAGCAAAGCTCCGGTGCCCGATTATTCCCTATCACTGCGAGAGGACATACGGGGTAAAACATTCGGGTTGCCCCGGCACTATTTCTTCGACGCGGACCCGAGTGTGAACGCCGAGGTGGTCTCAGTTGTGGAGAAGGCGGTGGGAGATCTGGAGAAAATGGGCGCCAAGATAGTGACCGTAGAACTACCTAGTCTGGATTACGTTCGGGCGGCCAACACCATTATCATGGTCAGTGAAGCTTTTGCTTACCACGAGCCTAACCTTAAGGCGAGACCACAGGACTTTGGCGAGATAGTTCGGGCCAGGTTCCGAATCGGCGGGATGCTCAGCGCTGGCGACTACCTGCAGGCCCAACGCTGCCGCCAATGGAGCAAGCGAGAATTCGCTGAGGCTCTGCGCGATGTCGACTTTTTCCTGACGCCGACCATGACCCAGCCCGCGGCAGCATTCGAGGGTTATGACCCTAACGACACCATCAGGGGTCGGAGCTTCACCGCTCCCTTCAACGTGACCGGACTGCCGGCAATATCCGTGCCCTGCGGCTTTACCGCGGCAGGACTGCCTGTTGGTATGCAGATAGCTGGAAAACCCTTTGACGAACCTGGTGTGATTCAGGCCGCCTACACCTACCAGCAGCACGCCCGCTGGTACGAAACGCGACCCAATATCTAGTCGTCGGCAGGGGCTGGAGTAAGGATCGATTTCGCCTCTTCTGGCAGTCCGTCTTCCCAGTCTAGAATCAGTACCCGGTTTGTCCTGTCCATGGACATTATTGTCACGGCTCCTAAAAGGCTCGTTGCGACAGATAGAGCAATCGTTGAATGGTAATTGTCGAAGAACCCAAAGAGCACGCTGCCGATCCACCCGCCCGTGGCCATGCCTAACATCGCACCCGATGTCTGCCATCCGAACGACCGACCTAATGAACCTTCGCCGTAATAGCGCCGGTTTATGATAGGAAAAGCTGAGCCTTCGCCGCCGTAGCCGATACCGAAAATCACTGCGAATAAGTAGAAACTCCAGGTGTCGTTGGTCCAGAACAGCATCAGCACTGGCAATCCTTGTAGCACGTACATCATCGCCATGGTTCCTCTCGCGCCCAATGACTCTGCTAATACCGGTGTCAAGAATCTAGTTAGACCGCTGACCAAGGCCAATGTACTGAGGACGCCTGCCGCTGCCACTGGGCTTACCCCTGCCAATGTGGCTATGGGTACGATATATATGATGACGATGGCGTGGGAAACACAGCCTAGATAGTGGACCAGCACCAATTTCCAGAATGCCGAAGTCGACTGGATTGATGCCGCCCGGACCTTATCCCGGACCATCTGAATCTCGCGTGTGAACCGCTGCTGAGTCTCATCCGTCTTGGATCCTCCAAATGGTTCCAGACCCATGTCCGAAGGTCTGCTCCGGAAAAAGAATACGATTAGTGTCATAGCCGAACCGCATCCGAGTCCTAGGCTCCAGAAAGCCAGACGCCAATCGTATTGCTCCAAGAGTATGCCGATCAGTAAAGAGGTGCCCGCTGGCCCTATTCCTGATGCGCACTGTAACAGGCCGACCCCAACCCCTAGTTTTTCTCGGAACCAATAGGTGGCAGTGGTAAGCAATACAACGTTGAGGCAACTTTGAGTGATGCCTAGGAACACTCCATAAGCAACCCAGATGTGCCAAACCTCAGTGGCCATGGCAGCGATGGCAGTACCGATGAAGAAGCAGCCAACGCCTAAGAACAACATTCGCCTGCCGCCGTATCTGTCGGTAGACATTCCTATGAATGGCGACATTACGGCGCTCATGATGGCAGATATGCTATAGGCCACCGTTATGGCCCCTTGGCTCCAGCCATACTGGTCTTGGAGGGGAACAATCACCACTCCGAAGGCCTGGGTTATTGATCCACCACCTAGGTAAAGGAGTATTGATAGACCTATGATCACCCAAGCGTAGTGTATTCTGGATAAGCGTATCTGCATCGAAGAAATCGCGGAACTAAATATAAAATGGCAAGAGAGATTGTAACCGTAACAAGGCCACGGTTGGAATCCCATTGGCCTTATGCTTCATGGAGAACCAAAACAAGGTAAAATTGGCTGGCCTTCTCTTCGGAGCCAGAGAACATGAACGACTATAGGAAAATGTCTGCACTGACACTTAGTATTCTTGACCAGAGTCCTGTTCACCAAGGTGAAGACTCGGTTCAGGCGTTCCAGCGAACGATTGAGCTGGCCACGAAAGCGGACGATTGGGTCTACCATCGCTATTGGGTGGCGGAGCACCACAGCTCTGACCGGGTCATGGGATCGTCGCCTGAGGTCCTTATTTCCCATCTGTTGGCCAAGACGACTCGCATACGTGTTGGCTCTGGTGGGGTGATGCTCCAGCATTACAGCCCGTATAAAGTAGCCGAGAACTTTAATGTGCTGGCTTCCTTGGCCCCTGGACGCGTGGATCTTGGCATCGGGCGCGGCCCAGGCGGTCTTCCTCAGTCGACGATGGCCTTGCAACAAGCCGCGGCTGGGGAACGGGACATCGGCGGCAAGATAACCGAGTTGCGGGAGTTCCTCTCCGGAGACTTGGCGGAGACCCATCCGCTCCACGGACTCATGGCTAGTCCTAGCCCTCCAGAGGCAGCCGGTCTATTCCTTTTGGGCACATCCGTCTCCAGCGCCGAGATGGCTGCCGAATTAGGTATCCCATTCGTCTTCGCCTTATTCCTGAACAGCGATCAAGAGGTCATGACAGAGGCGATGAAGACCTACCACAGTCGTTTTGATGCTACTGGGCGAGGAAACAAGCGGGCTATGCTTGCCCTGCCAGTAGTGGTGGCTGATTCGGACCAAGAAGCTGCAGATTACGCCGCCGATATCAAAGTGGTCCGCATAAGCCTGGAAAGCGGACGCACACTCACGGCCGGAAATCTGGCATCGGCCGAAAACTTTGGCAAGCAGTCAGGAGAGAAGTTTCAGATCAACGTTTACGATGCACCTGTGGTTCATGGCTCGCCCGAGGTAGCTGTTCAGAAATTACTCGACCTCCAGGCATTACATAACGTGGATGAGATAATCGTGGTCACGGCCATCAACGACTTCCAGAAACGGCTCCGTTCCTACGAACTGCTGAGTCAGGCCATGACCGACCAGGCCACCACATCAGAAAAGGGACAGGAAGTGATATGACACAGCAGCGTAAGATGCGGATCGGAGTCTTCCTCTCCGGCAGCGGCGGGAACATGGCGTCGTGGCGACATCCCAACGCGGTTCCCGATGGCGCTGTGAACCTTGAATACTACCGGGACATGACTCGTACTGCCGAAGATGCCAAGCTGGACTTCGCGTTCTTTGGCGATGGGCTCTACATCAGCGAGAAATCTCACCCTAATTTCCTTGTACGTTTCGAACCTTTGACCCTACTGGCTGCCTTATCCATGGTGACTACCCATATCGGTCTGGCAGCGACGCTTTCCACCACCTACAGCGATCCGTACACTGTGGCCCGGCAGTTCTCGTCGATAGACCACTTGAGCGACGGGCGCGCCGGCTGGAACATCGTCACCTCGCCGCTGGAAGGCTCCGCTGCTAACTACAGCAAACCAGAGCATCCCCAGCACGACCTGCGCTACCGGATGGCCGGCGAGTTCGTGGAGATCACAAAAGGCCTCTGGGACTCTTGGGAAGACGATGCTTTCATCAGAGATAAAGAGTCAGGAGTGTTTATAGACCCGTCTAAGATGCACCGCCTCGACCACAAAGGTGAGTTCTATTCGGTGCAGGGCCCGCTTAATATATCTCGCTCAAAGCAAGGTAGTCCGGTGCTGATCCAGGCGGGCTCTTCGGAGGCTGGTAGAGGCTTTGCAGCCAAAATTGCAGACGCCATCTTTACCGGACAGGCCACTAGTTCCGACGCCGCAGGGTTTTATAAGGACATCAAAACCAGAGCGGAAGAGTCTGGTCGCGATCCGGGGCAAGTGTTGATCCTGCCCGGTTGCTCTCCAGTTGTTGGAGATACTCCTGAGGAGGCAGAAGCCAAGTACCAGGAGATCGCCAATCTTGTCGTCATAGACGATGCTCTCAACTATCTAGGTCGATACTTCAATGACATAGACTTCTCGCCCTACGACCTAGATGAGCCGTTCCCTGACCTGGGCGACTTCGGTCGTAACGGCTGGGAGAGCACCACCGATCGGATCAAGCAGGTGGCTAAAGAAGAGAGCCTAACTCTCCGAGAGATGGCATTGCGTTCAACTACTCCTAGGAACGAGTTCATCGGCACCCCTACTCAGGTTGCCAACTCGATGCAGAGATGGTTCGAAAACGGTGCAGCTGACGGCTTCATGCTTGTCCCTAGTGTCCTGCCACAAGGGTTTAACGACTTCGTAGAACACGTGCTACCTATCTTGAAAGAGAGGGGCCTTTTCCGCACCGAATACGAGGCCGACACCCTACGAGGTAATTTGGGTCTCCCCAAACCTGAGAACCGCTATGCCAAGAAGCTAGTCACAACGTAGCAATCCGGTTTCCCCTTCTGGATGAAGGTTGAGTCAGGCGTAGCCGAGACTCTCGACATTGTCGCAGGTAGGGGCGGTGGCCCTCGCTGCCCTTTTACGAGGTCGACCAAGCGAGTTAGACAAAGACTTAGGAGGGAATCCATTGCCAACCATGTTGGGCATCCACGGTAGCGTGACCAGCCCAGGGCGTTTGCACCAAGCCCTTGAGTCAGCCTTAAATGCCGCGGTGGTCAGTGATCCATCAATTACTGTGAGCCTGCTCCATTTGGGGGACTACAAGATATCCTTTGCCGACGGTCGCCCTTCCGAAGCCTACGGAGACGATACCGAGAAGGTTCTGGAGCAGGTAACCTCGGCGGATATGTACATCATTGCCACACCCATCTTCCGCGCCTCCTTCACAGGTGCACTGAAGAACCTGCTGGATCATGTACCAGTGGAAGTTATGATGGGCAAGTCTGTAGGATTGATTGGCATGGGCGCCACCGACCACCATTACCTCACGGTGGATACACAACTGCGTCCGGTACTCGCCTGGTTCGGAGCTCATCTGGTGCCCGGTCAGGTCTATCTCCAGTCCCAACACTTCAAGGACGGCAAGCTGGCCGACCCCAAGGCAATCGCCGGACTTGATATTCTTGGCAGGTCTGTGCTTGCCCTCTACAACTCTTTGGCTAGCAACCCCGAGTCAGCGGGACCATCGCCGTTGGCTGCTGGGTAGGCTGAGTGAATAATTTGGCAGATCCCTTCGACACAACGCTCTTCAAGGAGATTGAGACCGAGTTAGGGGAACTGGTCCCCTACAGTGTCCCTGTCACCGCCTATCCAACGCTTTCGGGCGTGATTATCGTCAACTCACCGGGTTCGGGGGAGCTAAAGGACGGGCGGGAGAACCGCTGGAAGAACCTTGGTAATCATCTTCAGGAGCAGGGGTTGGCGACTCTAGTTACCTACAACGCGCCTCGACCTGACTTCCAGGTCCAGTTGGAATGGGAGCCCTACTCCTATCGTGGTGCTAGTTGGAACCGACTTCTAATCGAGAGTCTATCTCACACGATCGATTGGGCCATCGAGAATGCAGAGGAGGTCTGTGGA
>CAJWGH010000053.1 GCA_913031095.1 uncultured Chloroflexota bacterium
TGACATCCTCGAAGACGAAGGGCGGCGAACGGCCGAAGAAGTTACCGCCGCCGGCAGAGAATGTTACTTCGTGAGATTGGATGTTGTTAACGAAGCTGACTGGACCAAAGCCATTGACGAGGTTATAACCCGTTTCGGCAAGTTGGATATCCTAGTAAATAACGCTGGTGTCTCGGCCCGCGGAAACATTGAAGAGACATCCGAAGCAGTCTGGTCCCGGACAATGGATATAAATGTAAAAGGGGCTTTTCTGGGTAGCAAGCAAGCGATCCCTACGATGAGATCAGCAGGGGGCTCCATTATCAACATATCGTCCGGCGCGGGAATCGCGCCACAACCAAATACCTCCGGCGCATATGCTGCCAGTAAGGGCGCGGTACGGATATTCACCAAGTCAACAGCTATCCAATACGCCAAAGAAAACATCCGATGCAATTCGGTTCACCCTGGGCCTATAGAGACTGATATGCTTCTCGCAACCAGACCGGAAGCCGATGAACTTGACGCGATGATGGGGCGAGTTCCCCTTGGACGTTTCGGGCGGGCTGAAGAGATCGCTAACGGGGTCCTTTACCTGGCGTCCGACGAATCGTCGTTCGTAACAGGGTCAGAGTTGGTGATAGATGGCGGGCGCACTGCCCAATAGAGCCACCGTCGTTTGCCTGCTATGGTTTCTGGAAGTACAATCCCGAGGCTCCAGGTTCGGTCAACGATAACTTGCCGGAAAGGTTGGGTATGACCAGCGAAACATCACGTTTTGTCTCTAAACACGGGATTGAGATTCCGTTGATACGGAGAGGCTCTGGGCCTCCGGTTATAGTGCTGCATGGTGGCGACGGGCCAGTAGACCATCTCCCGTTTGCCGAGAGAATATCCGACCGGTTTGAGTTGCTGTATCCGACTCATCCAGGGTTCGATGGCACCCCTATTCCAGAACACTTTGACAACCTTGATGACCTGGTCTTCTTGTATCTGGATCTGATCGACTCTCTGGACCTCCGAGAGGCAATATTGATGGGGTTTTCCATGGGTGGGTGGCTGGCTGCTGAGATCGCTGTAATGAACACCAGCAGGTTCTCCAGACTGGTGCTGGTAGACTCTGTGGGCATCAAGCCCGGCGGCCCCTTCGACCGGGATATTACCGATGTATTTGCCAGCCCCGCTGAAGACCTTCTGAAAGCTACCTGGCATGACCAAGCCCTGGCTCCCGATTTGGCAGCCCTTACCGATGAAGAGTTGCAGATAGTCGCATCCAACCGTGTGGCTCATGGCCTCTACACCTGGGAGCCATATATGCACAACCCTAAGCTTAAATACCGGCTGCACCGCATCGACATTCCCACGTTGCTCATTTGGGGAGAGAACGACGGCATCGTATCCACCGGCTACGGCTCGGCGTTAAAAGGTCTGATCCCCGACTCGACGTTGTCTGTTATTCCCGACGCCGGTCATCACCCATACATTGAACAGCCAGATCAGTTCGCCGGACGTTTCCTGGAATTCACTATCCGTTAATTCGCTTCTGAAGCAGGTGCTTGATTTGAGAGCTTGGTTTTTCACCGAAGACGCCTATCCATACCTGCCGGATGAGGATTCTTATGAGTCCGTCCGGGTAAATCTGCCCAATAAGCATTTTGACCCTAATACTGGGGCCGATCTCTACAACATGTATCTGGATATGTGGTGCGCAGCAGACGAGATGGGCTTGAACATAATGAACAACGAACACCATCAGACCGCGACATGTATGGTTCCGGCGGCGCCTATAATGCTGGGGATACTGGCTCGCGAGACCAACAATGCCCGCCTATTGATACTTGGAAACCCAGTTTCGAATAGAAGCCAACCGGTCCGAGTGGCTGAGGAGATGGCGTTGATAGATGTCATATCCAGAGGCCGGCTTGAGTGTGGGTTCGTCCGTGGAGTTCCATATGAGATCGCGCCAGCCAACGTCTACCCCTACCGGGGCACTGAGAAGCTGTGGGAGGCCCACGACCTGATCACCAGAGCCTGGACTGCTCATGATGGCCCATTCAACTTTGAAGGCCGCTGGTTCCACGCCCGGCAGGTCAACATATGGCCTCGCCCTTTCCAACAACCCCATCCTCCGGTCTGGGTCACGATGGGCAGCGCCGGCTCAGCTGCGCAGGTCGCTCAGCGCGGGCACATCGGCGCTGTATTCCTGGCTGGTTACCCCAGAATCAGAGATATATTTGACGGTTATCGCAAAGGGTACGCCGATGCCCATCAGACCGAGATGCCCATAGATCGACTGGCCTATTGCGCTCTCATCAGTGTGGGAAAGACTGAACGGGAGGGCCTGAAAGGTGCGGAGAAGCTTCTCTGGTATATGACCTCTAATAAAGTACCTCTCCAATACGCCAACCCACCCGGGTACCACTCGCCTGCAGTAGCGGCAACCATGATGAGGGGCAACAGTTCCGGTACCGGTTTGCCGACTTCCACAACCCTTGCGGAGCAGATGGCCCGGGGAAACGTCTTCGCCGGGACACCTGACCAAGTCTATGACCAGATCAAGAACTTCTATGAGTATTGCGGCGGGTTCGGTAACCTGATGATGATGTCCCAGGCCGGCTTCATGACCTTCGACGAGACCCTGACATCGATGAAGCTATTCAGCGAAGATGTATACCCTAGACTTAAAGAACTAACCTCCAATTATGACGGTGGGCAGATGCGGGAGATCAGGGCAGGGTTGCCCGATGTAGAGAATGTGAATGTAAGTTCCCTGGCATCTGAATTCGTACGCTAGGCAGGGAACTCGGACAATATTGTTAATAGACCATCTCATATCATGAACCAACATCTGTTCTCGGGTAGAACGGAAGAGACGAGATACACTACGAACCTTAGTAACGTAAAGGTGATGCAACATGACTAACGATACGAAAAACACTGACCTAGGCGCTCTAACCTATGATCGTGTGGAGGGTTTTCGGGAGAGCTTTGACGCCGATCCCAACAAAAAATTGGTCCAGAACGTCGTCACCCAACACGACGTCAACGACATAGCTCTCAGTCGGTCTATCGTTACCGAGTCGCCCCATTCGTTCTCCATAGTATTAGACGATTGGGGAGTGACTAACCAGGCCCGCTCTGGACGCTGTTGGATGTTTGCCGGCCTGAACCTTTGCCGAGTGGACACTAGGAACGTCCTCAACGTTAAAGAGTTCGAATTCAGCCAGAACTATTTGATGTTCTGGGACAAACTAGAGCGGGCTAACTTCGTCTTGGAAGCAATCATCGAGACAGCTGGCCGGCCCGCCGACGACCGGACAGTAGCGTTTTTGTTGCAAAACCCAATCTCGGACGGTGGCCAGTGGGACATGTTTACCGCCCTGGTCGCCAAACACGGAGTGGTTCCCAAGACAGCTATGGAAGAGACCGAGAGTTCTGCCAACTCAGCCCGGATGAACTCCAGCCTGAACTATCAGACCCGGCAGGGAGCCAAGCGAATCCGAGATGCCTACGCCGATGAGTCTGGCTTGGATAAAATGCGTGGGATCAAGGACCTGACTTTAAAAGTTATATATGACGTGCTGTGTATCCACCTTGGTACGCCGCCCACGGAAGTGGACTGGCAGTGGAAGGATAAAGACGGAGAATTCACTAGAGCTGGCAAATTAACTCCCCAGGATTTCGCCGCTCAGTACCTCCAAACTGACATCTATGATTACGTGAGCTTGGTTCATGATCCTCGCGATACGAGCCCTGAAGGCACAACATTTACTGTGGAATACCTCGGCAATGTGGTGGACGCTCCGGCCATCCGGTATCTGAACGTCGATATTCAGTTGATGAAGGACATCGCCTTAAAGATGCTGCAGGACGGCAAGCCGGTTTGGATGGGGTGTGATACAGGTAAGCAGATGCATCGGGATTTGGGCCTGTGGGATGCAGATTTGTTCGATTACGCTAGCGTCTACGGAGCCGATTTTTCGATGAACAAAGCTGACCGACTAGAGTACCACCAAACAGCCATGACTCATGCCATGATGTTCACTGGAGTTGACGTGGTGGACGGAGTGCCTCGCCGCTGGCGGGTGGAAAACAGTTGGGATGACAAGGTAGGCAATAAGGGATTCTTTTTGATGAACGACTCCTGGTTTGCCGAGTACATGTTCGAAATAGCCGTCCCGAGAGAGTACCTACCCCAGGAATTGCAGAAAGCACTCGAACTTGAGCCAATCGTCCTACCTGCTTGGGACCCTATGGGATCGCTGGCCAGCCGGTAGCTCATCAATGCTGGCAGTCCAAACAAGCCGCATTAGACAACGAATATATCGGCTCGGTTCAAACTGACTTCTCGAGAGCGGTGAAGCCCAGGCTTCACTCTGGATCACAGAACACTGCATCGTCCTACGGATAGTCGGTAAATGCTAGTTAGCAAAGGAACGAAAGAATGGTCTTTCAGTCTGAAATCATCGGCAAGTCAGTGAGTCGCATCGATGGGCCGGACAAGGTCACCGGCGAAACTCTGTACACTGCTGACGTGGTCCTACCTGGTATGCTGACCGGCAAAATTTTGCGCAGCCCGCACCCACACGCACGCATCCGCAGCATCGACACTTCGGCGGCATGGCAGATACCCGGAGTGAAAGCGATCGTGACTGGTGATGACGCTCGAAACTGCCTGCAAGGCAAAGTTCTCCGTGACATGCCCGTTCTCTGTTGGGATCGGGTTCGCTACATAGGTGACCGAGTGGCAGCAGTTGCGGCGGAGTCCCCTGAGGCCGCGGATGAAGCCCTTCTCATGATAGAAGTCGATTATGAAGTCTTGCCTGCCGTTTACGACCCAGTGGAAGCCATGAAGCCGGGAGCGCCTCTGATCCACGAGGACGTCGCAGCATACGAAGGTGCACCTACCCAGTTCCTTGCCCCTGATCTTCACAACGGCCAGACTAGACTTTACTGGGAGAAGGGTGACCTTCGGCAGGGATTCAAAGATGCCGATGTCGTACTAGAGCATTCTTTCTCCATACCGAGTCGCCACCAGGGTTACATCGAACCTTTCGCTAGCGTCATAGATATCGACGATGACGGACGAATACAGGCCTGGTGTTCGAGTAAAGCCCCTTTTAGGGCACGGCGGCAGATGGCTTTGGCGCTGGGGCTGGACGAAGAATCTATCCGGGTCAACGTGACGTCCATCGGTGGCGATTTTGGCGGTAAGGGCGATACCCGTGACTTGCCCATTGCATACCTGTTGGCCAAGATGGCTGGTTTGCCGGTCAAGATCGTCATGAGCTCGGTGGAAGAATACACAGCGAGTAACCCCACCCATCCGACTTTCGTCACCATCAAGTCTGGTGTAAAGCGCGACGGCCAGATCACGGCCCGCGAGGTTCGAACGGTTCACGCTAGTGGTGCTTACGGTGCTCTGAAACCCAGGGCCTACCTGTCGACGCACCACTATGTGGGCGGCGCTTACCGGATACCCAACACGGTATATGAGTTCTTGCAGGTCTATACCAACACGGTGCCTGGGGGGTACTTCCGCGCACCTGGAGCCCACCAATACACCTTTGCCTTAGAATGCCACACTGATATGCTGGCCCGCGAATTGGGCATGGACACAGCAGAGTTCAGGCGGGTAAACATCTTATTGGCCGGTGAGGAAGATGGTTTGGGGCGCCCCATAGATTTCTTGAACATCACCGAAGTTATGAACGCTGCCTTAGATACCGCCGGATGGGAGAAATCAGAAGACCGCCCTGGATATGGTCGTGGAGTCGCGCTGTTCGGACGTCAGATCGGCGGCGGAGTGGCTGGGGCGGTACTGACTGCTGAGATTGACGGTTCGTTTTCGGTGATCAGCCCCACCGTGGATATCGGAACCGGAACCCACACTATCGAGAAGCAGATGGTTGCCAACGAGATGGGAGTGTCTATCGATGAGGTCCGGGTGAGGGTTGGAGACACTGACAGCGTCCCCTACGACGAAGGCCCTCGGGCTAGCCGCGTGACATACACCGAGGGGCAGGCAGTGATGAAAGCCTGCGCCGAGATTAGGCAGGCCATTGCAGACGGCGTAGCTTTGCCCCATACAGTGACCGTTGAACACACGGCCGAAGAACGGGAAGACATAACATACTTTGGTGCACAGGTTGCGGAAGTCTACGTGGACAGCGAGACCGGACAGGTAGATGTACTTCAGCTGACGACAGCCCATGACGTCGGCACTATCATCAACCCGTTAGCGCACCAAGGTCAGATAGAAGGCGGAGTTATCACCGGGTTCGGCTTGGGAGTAACCGAGGAGTTCGTTACCGATGATGGCCAGGTCTTGAACGGGAGCATGGCGGATTATAAACTCCCGACGATCGCCGACATCCCACGCCTTGAGACCGTCTTGATTCAGACTGGTGGGGGCACCGGCCCCTACGAGGCCAAGGCCATCGGCGAACTCGCTAACAACGCTACCGCAGCAGCCATCGCCAACGCGGTGGCCGACGCCGTGGGCTGCCGCATTTTTGAACTTCCAATCACTGCGGACCGAGTCTATCAAACTCTTAGGCCCAAAGGGTTAACCTAAAATATCTCGAGGCCCTGCGGCGTTGCATTCACCAGATTCCGAGAGGACCAAAGATACAGCTATAGACTCTATATTTAGGCTGGGTAACAGCCAGGGGTCAACAGATCTGTGTTCTGGCCCGGATATCTGAATGGATGAGGGTTGAGATTAAAGCACTAGATAGGCCTTTCTGCTTAGGTTTGCAATAACTTCAGACGTCAATCTGCGTTTCAGATAGCAAGAAGTATTATTGCCCCTGAAGGTACCCAAAATAGATGCATCCGCCCCGCAATATTGTCCTTTGGGCATGCGAACCGTAAAATAATCCTGATATCTGTTGTGCCGCACTATGGCGGAAAGAGATAGTCTTAAGCCACGGCATTTCAATGATTCTCGTTGTATGACGGTCTTGATACTCTGTAAACGATCAAGTACAGGAGCTAGTGATGACAAGTACACAGCAGGAAACACTGGGCGCAGAAAACGTTGAGCAATTTGACGCCATAATTATCGGGGCTGGCGTTACCGGTCTTTATGCGCTACACCGCTTGCGCCAGCTCGGATTTTCGGCCCGATCATTTGAAGAAGGCAGCGGAGTCGGAGGCACATGGTACTGGAAC
>CAJWGH010000054.1 GCA_913031095.1 uncultured Chloroflexota bacterium
CATTGTGTCTGCCTGCTGATTGATAGGCTGGCTCGCAATCATCTCCAGCGCAGTAAAACCTGCAGCGGCCGAAAGGGGGTTCCCGTTGAACGTTCCCGGATGATAAACACGGTGATTGTTGTCCCAGTCCGGGTCGTTTCGGTGGGCGATCATGTCGATTATGTCTGCCTTGCCTCCGACGGCCCCGCCGGGCAGGCCGCCGGCCACTATCTTGGCCAAGGTCGTCAGATCTGGCCTGATGCCGTAGCGTTCTTGGACGCCGCCAGGCGCGGCGCGGAATCCGGTCACGACTTCATCAAATATAAGGATAATGCCATTCTGGGCGGTGAGTTCTCTTAATCCTTTCAAATAGCTGGGCACGTCAAAAGGCAGTTGACCGAAATGGGCGCCAGTCGGTTCCAAGATTATGGCAGCGATGTCGGAATCTCCATTCATCGTGTCTTCCACGGCGGCCAGGTCTCCGGCAGGGACAACAAGCATGGTTCCCCAACTGGCTTCGGGAATGCCAGGCGCAGATCGGTCTGAACCGGCCATCGCATAATCATGCCAGCCGTGGAAATGGTCTTGCAGCTTGATGACCTTGGTCTTGCCAGTGTATGCCCGAGCAAGGCGCATGGCCATCAGAGTGGCTTCTGTGCCCGAACTGTGGAACCGCAGTTTTTCGATGGAGGGCATCAATCTTTTGATGGCACGGGCCCAGCGAATCTCATCATCTGTGGAGGCACCCAAGTGCGTACCGCGTTGTATCTGTTTAGAGACGGCTTCGGCGATGTCCGGATGTGAATGCCCTAACAACAACGCCCCGTGTCCAGACACGTAATCGATATACTCGTTGTCGTCGACATCCCATTTACGTGGCCCCTTGCCGTGGGTCATGTACAGAGGGAAGGGTTGGGCGTACCGTGTGTCATGGGTCACGCCGCCAGGGAAAATCGTAGAGGCCTCCAAGTACCTTTGTGCAGAGCCTGGGTGCTTGGCGATGTAATCCTCAAGTATCGTTGTCATTGGACCTCCTAAACTCACCGTCTGGCGCATACCCGAATCAGGAGATATTGTATCGCCTTCAGGTTACATCCGTCATTCCAGTGGCCTTCGAAACAACCGAGGACACGAGGTCAATCAACTGACCCTATCCCCTTCATCTGATATAAATCTGCGATTGTTCGTCTGAAACCAGCTTACTGACCTAGGCTGTGGATCGCATTACAATAAGTTATCCCGTTCGAGAATTTAGGTAGTTGAACTTGGGACGATAGAGGTCTCGGTATTGCGGCATATCATCCACGCCGACTTGGACGCTTTCTACGCCGCCGTAGAGCAATTGGACAACCCTGCTCTGGTAGGTAAACCCGTCCTGGTGGGCGGCCGTCCGGAGAACCGTGGCGTTGTGGCCACCGCATCCTATGAAGCCAGGCAGTTTGGGGTACACTCAGCGATGCCGATGCGAACGGCAGTCCATCGATGCCCGCAGGGAATAATAGTGTCACCCAGATTCACTCGCTATCGTGAAAAGTCAGGCGAGGTCATGGCAATCTTCCGAGACCTCACTTCGATCGTTGAGCCATTATCACTGGACGAAGCATATCTGGATATCACAGATGTTGTTAATGGCGGGTCAAAACCCCTGGCGGTCGCCCTCGATTTGAAGCGGCGGATTTTTGAAGAGACCGGCTTGATAGTATCGGTGGGCGTCGGCACCTGTAAGACCGTTGCCAAGATTGGGTCCGACCTGGACAAGCCAGACGGCTTGGTGGTTGTACAGCCTGGCGAAGAGGCTAAGTTCCTGGCGCCTTTAGCGGTGGGCAAGCTCTGGGGAATCGGCCCCAAGACTGCGGGCAGGCTGAAACACGAAGACATAGAAACCATCGGACAACTTGCCAAGCAGCCTCTCGAATGGTTCGCCAGGATGTTCGGTAAACGAGCTACGAACGTACGAGACAAAGCCATGGGCAAGGACGACGAAGCCCTCCACACCGGGAGCGCCACTAAGTCCATCTCCTCCGAGACCACTTTTACCGCCGATGTAGGCGATGAAACAGAACTCCGAGATGCGTTGGAACAGAAGGCCGTGGGTGTGGCCCATCAGTTAGACAGGAAGGGCCTAAAGGGCCGAACTGTGAAGTTGAAGTTGCGCCTGGCCGACTTCACAACTTTCACACGGCAGTTCACGTTGCCCTACCACACCAACGATGAAGAACCAATAAAAAAGGCAGCTTGGGCATTGCTTGCCGCAGAATTGGAGCCCGGCCGGGCCTTCCGGCTGCTGGGTGTAGGTATGGCCAACTTCGGTTCCGATCCTGAAGTTAATGAGCAAGAAGTGCATCAGCTTTCTTTGTTCGCTGATGTCGAAAGCGCGGTATAGGTTCCGGTGCGGCTTATATCTTTCCCGCAATTCCCGCAACCATCGAAGGAAGAGTTGTATTACTGTTTAGTTGCCTCTTCCTCTGAGATGCTCCTGAATCTAGCCCTACTACCTACCACCGTTCCTACCGAAACAGGTCTTTCTCCGATCCACGCAGTATGCGCTGAATGCTCGCGTCTTCCATAGGAGCGTACTTGTAGCCTCGAATGATACTCACAGGGACGCCGTCAACTTTACCGCTGACCAGTTCTCCGGCTGCGGCCAATTCGTCTGCTACAGCGATCTCGGTGGTGAACATCTCATGGCCGTGGCTGTCCATCTGGCCCACGTAGCTATGCACTGGGTCTATACCAGCAACTCCGATGGCAACGTCAGCCGCTGCGTTGCGCCACGGCCTCCCGAAAGTGTCGGACACGATTACCGCTACCGTTATACCTAGCCGGTCTTTCACGGCCTGCCGGATGCGACGAGCCGAGTCGTCGGAGTCGTCAGGCAACAGGGCCAGAGTGTCATCACCTGGGATATTGGAGGCGTCGATTCCTGCGTTGGCGCAATAGAACCCGTGTTTGGTCTCGGAGATTATCACGCCCCTGTCCATCCGCACTATGCGCTTCGACTCTCGAAGTACCCACTCGGTGTGGCGGGGGTCTCTTCTGTGTCCTTCAGTTATGGAGATTGCTAGTGGCGAGGCTTCAACGTCGCTGATTCTAACAACCTTTCCCTCAACCTTGGAAATGATTTTCTGGGTGACTACTAGGATATCGCCGTCTCCAAGAGGTGTCCCTTGGGCTTCGGCAGCATCCATCATCGGACCGGCTAGGTCGTCGCCGTCCTTGAATTCGGGCATGCCATTGATACCGATAACCCGCACTTCCGGCGGCATAACATCTCACCTCTTGTGGAGTGGTGGATAGTATAGCCCTCACCAAACCCCTATGCTACAATCTGGACTGTCCACAGCCTCACTTCTTGCGTCATATCATACCTGGCAATCGCTTTTGGTAGCCCCTCTAAATCGTTTAAATCGAAGGTGCCGTGCGTGTCTTCTTCAACCTCAGATAATTATAGGAAAAAAGTCTATACCAAGTTTGGCGACGCTGGCGAGACCAGCTTGCTTTACGGCGGACGAGTCTCCAAGAACAGCCCCAATACTGAAGCCTACGGGATCACTGATGAGGCTGTCTCGGTCATGGGCCTGGCCCGGGCTTTTACCAGCGACCCAAAAGTGAATGACCTCTTACGGCAACTTCAGCGAGAGCTGTTCACCATCGCTGCAGAACTAGCCACTGACCCAGGAAAGTACGAATTGTTCCAGCAGCATTTCAAGCCGGTGACAGAAGAGATGGTGGAATCACTGGAAACGGCCATCGATTCTCTGGAAGAAGAGTTTGAAATGCCCACCGTGTTCATCCTGCCCGGAGGCTCACAAGCATCAGCGGCAATCGACTTGGCCCGCTGCGTCATACGCACCGCAGAACGCCGGGTGGTCGCTATGGCGGAACAAGACAGTCTCACCAATGGTCTAATCATGACCTATCTCAACCGGCTAGGCGACCTGCTTTTCGTCTTGGCTCGATATGAGGACCGAGATATACCCATAGAGCGTGCGACCTAAGTCTCGGGCACACACTGGAACACAGAAACATGAAACTGGTGTTAATCGATTACGACTCCGGGAACCTACGCAGCGTATCTCGGGCGCTGGAATCCCAGGGTGTGGATCCTCTGGTCACTGGCGAACCAGCTGATCTTGACAGCGCCGATGCTGTAATCCTGCCTGGCGTCGGTTCCGGACCTGCCGCCATGGACGCATTGAATGTGCGAGGGTTGGTGACGCCCATCAGGGAGTACATCGCTTCAGGGAAGCCGTTCTTAGGTATCTGCCTCGGCCTGCAACTGCTGATGGACCGTACTGAGGAAGGAGACTCCCCTTGTCTGGGCGTGGTACCCGGTAATGCAAGGCTCCTTCCGCCCGGCCTAAAAGTCCCCCACATGGGCTGGAACAACGTCAACTTCAAGAACCAACACCCTTTGGTCGCAGGCATCCCTCAAGACAGTTATTTCTACTTCGTCCACAGCTATTACGCCGCACCTCGAGACCTCGAAGGAGTAAGCGGCACTACTGAGTACGGAATCCCATTCTGCAGTATCTACGCCAGCGGAAACCTGGTAGCCACCCAATTTCACCCAGAGAAGAGCGGCCCCGCCGGCCTGCGCCTCTACAAGAATTTCATCGGCCTGGCCAGCTAAGCCCTCACCGGTAGCATATTTCATGGAAGTTATCCCAGCCATTGACCTGAAGGACGGGCGCTGCGTGCGTCTGTTCCAAGGCGACTTCGACCAAGAAACAGTGTTCTCTGATGACCCCTTGGCGACGGCCCGTTCATGGCAGGAGCAGGGCGGCCACAGGTTGCACGTGGTCGACTTAGACGGTGCAGTCCACGGGAAACCAGTCCACCTTGAAGTGATCTCATCCATAATTCAAGCCTTGGAGATACCCGTTCAGGTTGGCGGCGGCATTCGTGACATGGCTTCAGCTGATGCCTGGTTGACGGCCGGAGTTGACCGGGTCGTTATTGGGACTGCAGCAGTGCGTGACCCAGGAATGGTGCAAGAGATCTGCCGCAAGCACGGTAATCAGCGGGTGGTAGTCTCCGTTGACGCCAAAGATGGATTGGTAGCGCTCCACGGCTGGCAGGAAACCAGCTCGGTTACGGTCTTGGACCTGGCAGGGCAGATGGCCCAGATCGGCGTCGTGAGGCTGCTATACACCGACATCGCCCGTGATGGTGCCCTCACCGGCCCAGACCTGGTAACCAGCGCCCGGCTGGCATCTGAAACAGGCTTGGCCATCCAAGCATCAGGCGGTGTTTCATCCTTGGAGGACATTAAAAAATTGCTGCCCGCGGGAGTAGAGGGAGTAGTAGTGGGACGGGCGCTTTACACCGGGGCGGTCGCTCTTGCCGAGGCTGTGGCCGCGGTTAGTTAGTCGGTGGTCGTCTGGCCTCGGTTTCGGTGCTATTTTGGTCTCTGAAACGGGCATTTAAACGCTCTTCACGAGTCGCGAACCAATCGTCTCGCAGAACGTCCATCAGGATAAAGTCATGGGCCATCCGCCGGACTGGTCTAACGGGGTTGAATCCACTCTTGGAGAAGCTTTTCTGAGCCCGATCGTTCCATTCCAGTGTATGCAGGTAGACTCGCTTCAAGTCACGGACGGCGAACATGTGGTCCAGCAGAGTGGTTACCGCATCGTAGCCATAACCATCGCTCCAATAATCCCGGTCGCCAATCACTATGCCCAACTCTGCTTCGCGGTTGACCGTGTCCAGATCGTAGTACATGCAGTTTCCGATGAAGAGGCCTTCCAAGGTTTCTATTGAGTAATGGTGAGACCCGGGGGTGGGGTACTTCATCTGGTCTTCAAATAATTTCAGATACCGCTCAAAGGACATGGTCAGAGGTATGGCCGCATCCAAACGCGCCAACTCGGGGTCGCTCCGCCATCGGTAATCGTTTTCGGCATCTTCGGGGCGCTTGTCACGCAAGACGATCCTGGCGCCCCGCAGTTCAGATGCCCCCCCATCCGTCATATAGTCAAGACCTTTGACTAGGATTTGGGGCTTCCTGTTCTTCTATCAGGTCCAACGCGCGCTGCAGCACGTTCACTTCGTTGGTGTAGGCTAACGTCTTTAACGCCTCTTGGGTATCGAACCACTCGACCACATCAAACTCTGGGTCATGCTGGTCTGTCGAGCCACCGGTTGGCACCATCAGATAGAAATGCACTGTTTTATGATACCGGACATCCCTGTCCCGGTCGGCAAACCAATAGTCTATGCTGCCGAGGGAACCGCTAATCTCCACTTCGAGGCCGGTCTCTTCCCTGACCTCCCGCAAAGCCGTCTGTTCCAGGCTCTCGCCCGGGTCTGGGGTGCCCTTGGCCAGACTCCAACGAACAGGTCGACTGCGACCACAAAGCACGGTCTCCAGACGTCCGCTGTTCCTTTGATAGACAACGCCACCAGCAGAAACAGGGTTTTCGACCCGGGATTTGGAATTCATATAGCTAGGTATTTTCCTTTGATCCGATAGAGTTTGCACTGAACACTCGGTGGGTGAACAGACGCAGTTAATAATTGTAAGTGTCGGGATTCAGGCCAGTCAACGCGAATTCGTGCTAAATCCCGCCGCCGATGGCCGGGACAAAATGAACTTCGCTGTCCTCTCGAACCTTCTCCAGCATTCCCATAATCGCTACATCACCGTCGATCGCTATGGCCAAGTTGGGAAGAATCTCGCCGTCTTCAACCAGGCGGTTTTTGATGCCAGGGTAGAGTTCATCCAATCGCTCTATAACCTGCCGGACGTTCCGAGCATCCATGTCGACTTTTTTGTCGCCGCCGGTCATTTTCTGGAGCATAGTGGGTATGAATATAGTGGCCATTTCGTGTTCTCCTTGTCCGAGCTCCCAGAGATCTCGGCAGGATGGGTTCGTGATATTCAGGTTCCGACATCGCGCGTGGCTTGTCAACCACGGGTTAAGGCCAGCCGAGCCGAGCCGAAACCCTCATCACCAACCTTTCAGAAAGCCTCAATGTAATCAGGCTTAGGCGCGGCAATCCAAAAAAGCTTGCGGACT
>CAJWGH010000055.1 GCA_913031095.1 uncultured Chloroflexota bacterium
GGCTGGGCCGCGCTACCCGCGACATCGACCCGCAAAAAGAGAACGTTCTAACCACGGTCAGCTTCGGTCCTTCCCTGTTCCGCGCCCTAGCCCTGCCAGGAACTCCGGTTGCAGTTGTTGACGACCTGGACAACTATGGCCTGCTCCCTGGAATCACTGAAGAGATTCAGCGAAACAAGATTCTTGATCGCTTCGCTAGGATGTATTCTCCCGCCATAGGCAGCAGCGCTGTCATGGACTACATGGGCCAGACTGGCTTGGATACACTTGAAGGGGCCGACATCCTGAACAAAGCCCCTGGGATGTACTCCTCAAACGTCGAGTATCCCGACACCCCGATCGCCAAGAAATTAAAAGGCATCGCTCAGGTGCACATGGCCAACTTCGGCACCCGTGTCTTCTACGTCGACCACGGCAGCTTCGACAGCCACTCCAATCAGAATGGCATGGCCGACAAGCTGTGGAAGGACGTCTCCGAAGGCCTGGATGCATTCTTGGATGACCTACGCGAACACGATGTCAGCGACAACGTTTCGGTCCTGATGTTCACTGAGTTCGGACGGCGGACCCATGACAATGGTTCCGGCACCGACCACGGAGCCGGTGGGGCCGCCTTCATGTTCGGCGACGCTGTGAAGGGTGGACAATACAGCGAGTTCCCGTCCATGAAATCTGAGGACTTAGAACAGGGTGACGTCGTACCCAACTACGACTTCCGGGGACTGTACACCACCATCCTGGAAGACTGGATGGGCCTGGATGGCAAACCCATCGTGGATGGCAGCTTCGAAAAACTACCTATCTTCGCCTAGACTTACCAACAGACCAGTCCAGATAAATCACAATACGGGCGGCGCCTGCGCCGCCCGTTATAAGATGCCCCGGCAAATAATCGCTATCGCGACACGGCCCAGGCATCAACCTACGGAGGAAATAATGCTTACGGAAACAGTGGCAGGTCGCACTTACGACTACACCCACAACGTCGGCCGCGGCTCCCAGTCTGGGATGGGTTTCAACTACCCAAACGCCATGACCTTCGCTCCAGACGGCACGGTGTATATCACAAACCGGGGAAGTGAGACCATCAGCAACGTTGGTTGGAACCGGACCGGCGTAGGCCAGCGGATAACCAAGGTCACTATCGGCGACGAATGGGGCCAAGAAGAGTTCCTAGGCGAATACAGCAGATACGGTAACGACGATGGCCAATTGATCTGGCCGGCTGGAATCGCCTCCAATGACCAGGGAGAGGTATTCGTCACCGACGAGTGGCTAAACCGCGTGTCGGTCTTCGACAAAGATGACAACCTCGCGCGGTCTTTCAGCACCCTGCAAGACGGCGACCCAGAGCCTAACGGCGCATCCGGAATCGCTATTGCATCTGATGGGACTATCTACGTTACCGACAGCCGGAGCCACCAGGTGCGGCTATTCAAGAGCGACGGCACCTTCATCAGCTCCTTTGGCAACAAGGGTGTGAGTGAAGGGCAATTCGATTCACCCTGGGGGATCACCATCGACAGTGCCGGAAAGGTCTACGTTGCCGACTTCAATAACCACAGGGTGCAGAAGTTCTCCGCCGACGGCAAGTTCGAACAACAGATCGGACGGCCCGGCAACAAGCGCGGCGAACTCAACGGACCCACTGACGTGGCCGTTGACCCAGACGGAGACATCTATGTCTGCGACTGGAGCGCCAACCGTTGGGACCGAGGTAAGGTCCACATATTCACCCCCGAGGGCCAGTTCTTAACCGCTCTGGTCGGCGACGCCCAGAAACTTTCTCAGTGGGCCCAGATGACCGTCGACGCCAACGACGACTACGGCAAGCGCCGCCGGGAAGTACGGAGCACTGAACCGGAATGGACATTCGCCCAGCCCACCGCGGTGGAGTGGGACACCGCCAATAACCGTCTGATGGTTGCCGACACTCAGCGCAGCCGCCTTCAGATCTACAAAAAGACGTCCGGCTACTTAGTGCCGCAACTCAATCTCTGATCTTCGTTCCAGCGGCGAAAGCTGCTGAACAACTTGATCGGCAACACACCTTGGCGGAGGCGTAAAAGTCTCCGCCAAGGTTATTTTTAGACCTATGGTTGGCGTGATTTATGCCCGAACCTATGGACGCGAAAGCCCAGGCTCAATACCTCCAGATGGCTGAAGAACAATCCGATATCCTGTGCGCCCAAGTCCCCGACATCATTCTTGAATTTGCCTCTGCAGAGGCCGAACCCACCCCCTTCATGGAGGAGTTCTTCGCCACTGGTTACGCCGGATGGATGAACCTTAAACATGGCCGTCGGATCAACCTACCTCAAGACCTAATCGATCGGGCCATCCTAGTCCTCTGGAACAGAGCCGGCCTACTCTACACCGACCGGATAACAGGAAAGGAGAACGCCGACTCCGACAAACCCTTCTTCAGTGATGAGGGGCTTTACTGATTATTAGCTTTCGGCTGTCAGCTATCCAAGTGGATTCCCACCCTCACAACCATGCACAATAACAGGGAGTAAATCATGGCCGACCAGTTCAATTACGACAGTTTTTTCTCCGATGACTCAATGGACACGCCTCCAGGCTCGGTCCGGCATTCGAAGTATGACTTTGCAGTGGCCTATCCTGATCCAGCAAACCTACCGCTCGAGGACTTGATTGAGTCCGTCAGGGCTGGGTTCGAACGAGAAGGAAGGGATCTCGCCTACTATTCTTCTCCTGCCGGCGACCCCGAACTACGAAAGCTGGTAGCCGACAAGCTTAGCCGTGAGCGCAACATGAAGGTCACCGCCGACGATATGGTGCTAACCTCGGGTTCTGGCGAGGCCATCGGAATCGTGATTCAGGCCCTGACCAACCCAGGTGACGTGGTTCTGGTTGAAGAATTCGTCTACCTGGGTACTCTGAACCAAATGAAGAGATATGGGGCCGACGTAGTTGCGGTTAAGTGTGACGACGGCGGTATCATCCCAGAAAGTCTAGATTCGGTGATCACGGAGCAAACCGCCAATGGCAAAACGGTCAAATACCTCTACACAATCCCTATGTTCCAAAACCCACTTGGGTGGACCATGGATTTAGAACGCCGTAAGGAAGTGTTGGAAGTAACTGGGAAGCACGGCATCCCGGTATTTGAAGACGACTGCTATGCCGACCTCAGGTTCGCGGGTGATGACGTTACATCTTTCCATTCCTTGGACGACACTGGCCGAGTAGTCTACGTCGGGTCATTCTCCAAGATTATCGCCCCCGGGATGCGGATGGGCTATCTCGTGGCCCCTAAAGAGGTCATCGGACGGGCTTGGAGCTTCAAGTCAGGGGGTGCTGTCAGCCAGTTCACCGCCCTGACCATCGCCGAATACATGAAGGGCGGTCTCGACCGCCATATCGACGAGCAGAATCAGGCGTTGATGGCCAAACGGGACGCGATGGTGTCGGCCTTGGGTGAGAACTTCGGCAGTTCTGTCGAGTGGTCAGTACCGGAAGGCGGACTGTACTGCTGGGTCAAGTTCCCTGAAGGCACTGACCTGGCCGCGCCGCAAGAAGAGATATTTCACGAGGGCGTGAGCTACTACAACGGATCCCAGTTCTCTCCGACCGGCGAAGGCGTCAACTACGCACGCCTCTGCTTTGGCCACCCTACCGTGGAAACGATCCGCGATGGCATAGCCGAATTTGCGCGAATCTTAGACCACAAAAAGGTCTTCCCAAGATAGAATCTTCGAAACATGCGCCATCTCAGACCCCTTCATGGTTGGATTGTCAAACCATCAGTGGTGACTGGGTAAACCTCACCCAGCCCAGATGTTTTGCACAAGTCTGATTCCATAGATATATTATCGGAGCATAGGATGACCGAATAGACCATAGGCCGGAGCCAGCTATAGCTCAACAAGAAAGAAGGGGCGGTTGATTAAACCGCCCCTTCTTTCTTGGCTGTCATTGTTGTTGGATTAGGCGATGGGGCGGTTCGTAACCGCGGCATCCACCTTTCTGGCGATGAATTTGCCGCTGCCCAAAGAAGCTTTGAACTCCCGGTTATCCACCACAACATTACCCCGCAATATGGTTGTCACAGGCCATCCGTCGGCCTCGAACCCTTCCCATATACTGTAGTCCGATATATGGAAATCATCGATGGTAAGCTTGCGCTTGAAATTGGTATCGATGAGCGTGATATCTGCATCGCTGCCAGGCGCCAGCACACCCTTACGAGGATAAAGGCCCATAATCTTGGCAGCGTTGGCTGAAGTAACATCCACGAACCGCTGGAGAGACATACCTCTGCGGCGAACGCCCTCGCTATAGGTTACTCCCATGCGGGACTCAGCGCCGTTGTGGCCACCAGTGACGTCTGAGACTGACCGGCCAGAGATCTTGGTCTCCCACGAAGTGCAGTACTCGTCAGTGGCCATGGTGCTAAGTCCGTTGGTCACTATGCCATCCCAGAGTGATTGCCTGTCGGCTTCAGACTTCAAAGACGGATAGGTGTGATATTTCATGCCATTCTCTTCTTTGTAATCGTCGGAGCTAAAGCAGCAGTAATTATGCAGGGTCTCTCCGAAGACCGGTCGTCCATTGGAACGAGCTTCCAAGATTGCCTGCAGTCCCTGGGTAGCACTCACGTGCACGAAATAGACAGGTGCGCCGGTCCATTCGGCAACGCGAAGTACTCGACGGAAAGAAACATCCTCTGACTCGGCGCTGTGGACCAGGTGCATATTTGTCCACTCAGTTCTCTCTTCCCGAGCCAGTTTCTGGTACATGTGCTGGACCATATCGTCATCCTCGGAATGGACGAGAAGCATGGCGTTCATGCGTTGGATCTCCTCCATTAGGTCGTGGAGATGGCCGGTCCCCACCATGCGGGGTTCTCCGGTGGTGGCGGGAGGGCGGATGTTAGTGGTGAATATCTTGATGCTTGGGAAACCATCTTCTACCGCTTCGTGTAGGGAGCCCAAGATCTCGGGAGGAATGGCACCCAAAAGCATGAGATGGTGGGCGTAGTCAGCGTAAGAATTGCCCTGCCATGTGTCCGTCCGCTCTTGAATCGCCTGGGGAATGTCTATACCTGGGTATTGGATGGCGAAGTCCATCAAAGTAGTCGTACCACCGAACAATGCAGCACGGCTTACCTCTTCCGGTGGCGCTGTTTTCAGGTCACCATGGCCCATGATGGGCGCAGAGATATGGGCGTGGGGCTCAATCCCGCCAGGAACCACCACCATCCCGGTGGCGTCAATCACACGACCCGCCTCACCTGGCAGAGCACCTGGGGCTGCCACTGCAACTATCTTTTCGCCTTCAATCGCAACATCCCATTCGCCGACTCCCATGGGAGTTACAACTTGTCCGCCTCTGATGACAAGGTCTAGCATCTTTGAGCCTCCAAAATAACCAGCTAATTAGGCATTTTCAGAATCGATAACGGAGTTTAGCATATAGCAGAAGTAGGGCACTAGGCACGGTAGATTCGAACGAATCCATGGGTGATAAAACGGGAGAAAGAGGAGAAGCGCGCTTCGTTAGTCGCCCGCGTGGGAAGTTATATGAGAGGTTTGATCGGCGTCAGGCAATTGGTCTTCCCAGTCAGGCAGAAGCTCTTTCTTGGTGGTAGGCAGAATAAAAATGCTGATCACACCAATGAAACTTAACACCAGGGAGAATGCCATGGTGGCGTCGAAGTCTCCTGTCCAGTCCCGTAATCCACCTCCGATCAGAGCTCCGAAAGCCATACCCACGCCTGCACCCATCATCTGATAGCCATAGGTTGTGCCGATAGGGCCGCTGCCATAGTATTGGCGGTTGATAATCGGGAAAGCACTCATCTCGCCACCGAACCCGATTCCAAAGAGAACTGCAAACACATAGAACTGCCAGGCTTCCTGGGCGAAAAACAGCAGGACTATGGGAGCGACTTGCAGAAAGAAGCAACCAGCCATGGCCGGTTTGCTTCCCATCCGGTCGGCGATTACCGGCACAGCGAACCGGGTGATTGTGCTAGCAACCGACATCGTCACGAACGCGCCAGCGGCCAAACCCTTGGAAACGCCTTCATCTTCGGCCATCGCCACCAGATAGACCAGGATGACGGAGTGCCCGGCGCAACCCCAGAAATGAATTCCAATAAGGTTCCAGAATGCGCCAGTGCGCTGGGCCTGACGCAGAAATACCTGAGTGCGTACTTTCGCAACATCACCGGTCTGGACCTCTCGGATAGGTTCATCTTCCGGCGCACCAAGAGGGCGGGCACCGATTTGGGCCGGTTCGTTGTAGAAGAACTTCACCAAGAACAAGATTATCGCCCCGCCTGCGATGCCTGGAATCCAGAACGCAGCTCTTAAACCCGTAAGGCCGCCTCCAAAAAGCTCGATGATGGCAATCATGATTGGCACAGCAACCAATGGCCCGATTCCTTGTGAGGACTGTAGCAGCCCCATACCGGTGCCCAGATGTTTGCGGAACCAAAGAGTGACGGAAGCGGTCAGAGGGACCTGGAAGATACCCATGGCAGCGCTGAGTATTACGCCAAAGAACAGGTAAAACTGCCAGAGCTCACGCATAAATCCAGTGAGTACCATACCCACTATGAACAACAAAGCGCCCAACCTCATGGTCCAGCGTACGCCGTAGCGGTCGCCCAACCATCCAGCGGGAGGGCCGAACAACCCGGAGACAATCCATTGAATGGCAAAACCCAGACCGACAGCACCATAGCTCCAGCCGAAGGAATCGACCAGCCTCGGTATTAGGATGCTGGAAGAAGAGCGGAAGGAGGAACTGAACAACCGCATGACCGCGGCCACCGCAACGATCACCCAGGCATAATGTATTTGGTGGCCACCGACCGCCAACTCAGAAGGCTTGA
>CAJWGH010000056.1 GCA_913031095.1 uncultured Chloroflexota bacterium
GTCCTGTCTGCGCCATTGATGATAGCGTCTGCCGTCGCCCAGGTTACGAGGCGAATCCGCATCGGGAACGCGATAAATCTGCTGCCATTGCACCAGCCAATACGCCTGGCCGAAGAGGTGGCGACTCTCGACGTATTGTCTAATGGACGGGCGATTTTTGGCGTTGGGCGTGGATCGATGCCGACCCACTTCGCGGGTTACGGTATCGATCAGGAAGAGGGCCGGAACAGGTTCATTGAAGGGCTTGAGTTGATATTAGGATCTTGGAAGCAAGATGATTTCGCCTACGAAGGCAAGTTCTACCACTCCTATGGCTATTCGATAACTCCCAAGCCCATACAGCAACCCTATCCACCTGTGTATGTTGCCGCCAATAGCGCAGACACCTTTGGTATCGTTGGTGAGTTGGGGCATAACATATTGGTTGCTCCAACCATTGTGACCACCCAGGGAGCGCTGGCAGGATTGGCATCTTATCGGGCCGAGTTGGCCGAGAACGGTCATGACGAATCCAAACTGAAGGTGAACGTTAACGTTCCGATGCACGTGGCGGCTACTGAGAAAGAGGCTAGAGATGGGTTTACGAAGACCATCAACAACTACCTGGAAACGCTCCGGGACATAGGCCGAGACCGAGGCGCCAGTCGGGGTTCCAGTCGAGCAGACAGCTTGGACGCCGAGGCCGTTATAGAAGAATTCGCCGCGGTGGGAACACCAAACCAGGTTTCCGCAAAGTTGGACAAGTTCAAAGAGATGTACGGGCCCCAGGAGTTTATGTGCTGGTTCAACATCGGCGGCATGCTGCCCCACGCCGAGGTTCAAAGCTCCATGCGCCTTTTCGCTAAAGAGGTTATGCCCCGGTTCCAGTAGCAGGGCCTTGAGGTTAACAACCATGAGCTCATCTGAGTCATTGTTCGAGCACGGCAGGAAGACCCAGGCAGAGCGTGACGCACCTTTGGCGGAGCGCATGCGCCCCGGCACTTTCGAAGAGTTCGTGGGCCAAGACCAGATTGTAGACCCCGACCGTGTGCTTCTAAAGTCCATCTCTGCCGGGCATCTACCGTCGTTCATCCTCTGGGGGCCGCCTGGCACAGGAAAGACCACTTTGGCTCGTTTAGTGGCCACATCCACACAGTCTGACTTCCGACCTGTCAGTGCCGTGACATCAGGAGTGGCCGATCTGCGGCGGATCGTTGGTGATGCCAGAGACCGAAAGGGGATGTACCAACAATCAACCATCCTCTTTGTGGATGAGATTCACCGCTTCAACAAAGCCCAGCAGGACGTTATTCTGCCCCACGTGGAAGACGGCACAATCACATTCATAGGGGCCACCACTGAGAACCCTTCGTTCGAAGTGGTCGCGCCACTGCTCTCGCGCTGCCGGGTGTTCACCCTCCAGAGTCTGACCGCAGAACATATGGAAGCCATAGTGAACCGCGCGTTGGCCGATTCCGAGCGGGGTCTGGGTACCCTGAAGTCAGTGTTGGCCGACGACGCTCTGGCGCATCTGATAAATATCGCTAACGGTGATGCGCGGGTCGCTTTGAATGCCCTGGAGACGGCGGTCTATGCGTTTACTCCAGACGTAGATGGGAAACGATTGATCGACCTTGAGACAATCTCAGACGCGCTACAGCGGCGCTCTCCCATGTATGATAAGGCGGGTGAGGGCCACTACGACACCATCTCGGCCTTTATAAAATCGGTTCGGGGCTCATCTCCCGACGGCGCGCTTTATTGGCTGGCCCGGATGATTGAGTCCGGCGAGGACCCATTATTTATCGCCCGCCGTCTGGTAATACTGGCTGCCGAGGACATTGGCCTGGCTGACCCGCAGGCGTTACTGGTGGCCGTGGCTGCACAGCAGTCGGTACATTTCCTGGGTATGCCTGAAGGGCGCATCCCGTTGGCTGAGGTCACGGTTTATCTGGCGTCTGCCCCCAAGAGCAATTCAGCCTACGCAGCATTGAACCAGGCTATGAGGGATGTGCGAGAGCAGGCCAACGAGCCCGTGCCGCTGCATCTGCGTAACGCTGTTACCGGCATGATGAAGGATATAGGGTACGGGAAGGACTACAAGTATTCTCACGACTATGACGGCCACTTTGAGGCGCAAGACTATCTGCCACCGTCTTTGAAGGGCAAGCGTTATTACAGGCCTAGTGACGAAGGTGCTGAGAAGGATATCAGAGACCGGCTGAACCGATGGTGGGGCGGCGGAGCAAAACGGGCCAAGGATTAGGACTCACACGACTGAGATGGTTAGGTCTGGCCAGTTGAGGTGAATATCTGGACAACCCGTTCCAGCTGATAGGCCTCGTCTTGCTGGTTGGTGTCCACCACTGCTCTGAGCCGCCAAGAGACGGTGGTTTGCCTGCTTTGTACGGTGGGCAAGGTCCGCGCTGGCACGGGCATGCTGAACGCCCAAACATAAGGGTGCTCTGTGTTCAGTTGGATATCGCTCTCCAGAGAAACCCGTCCCAACACCGACTCTTCCTCTCGGTCACCAGATGTCTCTTTGTTGTGCAGTTCGATGCGGATGTCTTTGGCCTGGTCAGTGGCGTTCATGCGCGCCCGGAGCTCACCTTCCAGATAGCCGCCGGCTCCGACCACGTCGTTTACCAGCACCATCGCAAGGACACACCCAGTGAATGTCGTCTCTTCGGTCAGGTCCGCCGCGCTGCGTCCTGGCTTTATCACAGGGTGCGTGAGCACTGTTATCTCTTGAGATTTGGTCACTTGGTTGCCTGATTCCAACTCCAAACTACCCGTGACTTCCCATAACACCTGTGCGATAGAACCCTGGACGGTGGGTGGGGCTTCTTTGGGTATTTGGAACCTGGCGTACCTGACAACGTGATCAGAGTTCGTAAACTCGGTGTCAGCCATGAACGATTGAATCAGCGGTTGTGACAGAGCGTTGTGGGTTTCCAGTTTTCCTCGCCCGCTTTCCCGGGGAGACTCTTTGTGCCACGACTGCTCTGTGCAGGTTAGTTCCAATTGGCCGGACTTGATTCTTACTCCCGATTTCGGCCTTATCGTCACCTGTATATCTATTGTGCCGCCGGGCCGTAAAGACCCGCCGGTTGTTTCGATTTCGATCTCCGCCGTGGGGCGGTGAAGCCAAGAAAGAATGCGTTTTAGAACCTGTACACCTCCACAGTGCGGTTGATGCGTGGACTAGAAAGTCCGTTGCAGGCCACGCGGCCTGAGAGCATGTTAATGGCGAATGAACGAGTAGGCAACCTACCTGCTTCGCGGGTTAATTGCTAATAGTTAAAAACATGGTCGCGTAAGAAGGCATAGACTACGTGGCCCACGGCGATGGCTAGCGCGGCGCATGCGATGTAGAATGTTCGCTTTTGCCGTCGGCGGGACTGCCCATCGGGCGACAGATCAGCCAATTACATGGCTCCCAGGGCGCGAATGACGACGTCTGATCCAACAACTTCAGCCTGGCGGGGGAATATCTGCTGGGTCAGGAACTCATGGATACCGGCGTCTGCGTCCGCGCAGCAGTCCTCCACCACAATCAGATTGTAGTCTAAGTCAGCTCCGTAGCGTACCGTCGACAGGACTACTCCGCTGGTGGCATAGCCGAAGATTACCAAGTCCCGGATGTCGTTTGCCCTTAGCGCCACGTCCAAGCCGGTGCCATAGAGGGCGTTGACCCTGTGTTTACCGACTACTACCTCACCCTCTTGGGGAAGGACCGACGGATGGATCACGTTCATGGGGTCTGGTACGGCGATTTGGCCTGACGCCTTCCGCTGGCTGAAAGTCTTGTTCCTATGGCCGATTTCTGGATAGCCGGGCCGGAATACGGTGGCGCAATAACAAACCATGACATCGGCGTTCCGGGCCGCCGCCTGCACTGCGGCGGCTTTATCAACTACCCCGCGATCGATGGCGTGGGGAAGGGTATCCATAATCTCGGCGTAGAAGTCGGCGATGAGTACCGCTGTGTGTCCGCGTTGTAAAGTGAAATCAGGCATGGGCGTATCTAACCTTGCAGTTCCCGGACGACTTTGGAAGTACGGGACAGGGCCTCTTCTACATCGTCGCCGGAGATGTGCCGGTGGGTCACCATGCGTACTGATGTCCCTCCTGGATAAGAGACTAGAACCTCAGCTTCGGCCATGGCCTTGATGAAGTCGGGTGCGGGGCCCACTTTTGCTTCAACATCGAATATGACTATGTTGGTCTGGATTCTGTCGGCATCAACGATTAGGCCGTCGATGTTTGCTAGGCCGGTTGCGAGGCGGCGGGCGTTCTGATGGTCTTCGGCCAGGCGGTCAACCATGGTCTCCAGGGCCACCAGTCCCGCAGCGGCTAGGACGCCGGCTTGGCGCATTCCTCCTCCGACCATCTTGCGCCACCGGTTGGCTTCCTTGATGAAATCTTTTGAGCCTACCAGCACCGAACCCACGGGGCAGCTAAGGGCTTTGGAGAGGCAGAAACTGGCGTCATCAACGTCTCGGGTGAGTTCGGCAACTGGGACTTCCAGGGCCACTGCAGCGTTGAAGATGCGTGCGCCGTCCAGGTGCACCGCTACTCCGGAGTCATGAGATACGTTGCAGACCGACTTGGTCTCGGCCGGGGTCATAACCATCCCGCTGCACCTATTGTGAGTGTTCTCCAGGCAGACTAACTTCGTCGCGGCGACGTGCGGGTTGCCTGCCGGTCGAATATTGCGGGTTAAGTCTGCCGCGTCCATGCCGCCGCTGGCGCTTTGGGGGATTAGCCTAGTTTGGACACCGGCCAGGGCGGCCTGTCCACCCCCTTCGTTCCAGAACATGTGGGCCTGGTCTCCCATGACGATCTCGTCGCCGTGATTGCAGTAGGTCAGCGTAGCCAAGAGATTACTCATGGTGCCGCTGGCTGTTAGAAGACCGGCTTCATGTCCCAGCAATTCAGCTGATTTCTCTTGTAACTTATTTATGGACGGGTCCTCACTGTATACATCGTCGCCTACTTCCGCCTCGGCCATGGCCCGGCGCATCTCATCGGTTGGTTTAGTGACTGTGTCGCTGCGCAGGTCAATCGATGCCATTTCGAAGATCCCTCCCTAATATCTGCCTTGGATATCTGCCCTGGAAAATCTAACCCGTATTCTAGCAGGATTGCGTCTGCCGCACGAACGAACCGGGACTAAGCCAGCCTTGAATCTTGCTAAAGCCCAGACGGTTACCTAAAATTGAGATAGTTGATTTAAGAATAATCTCAGGGACGAACCTAGGAGAAAACATCGTGCGTCAAAGCGCTGTTTCGTTCGAAGCCGATGGACTGACTTTTGAGGGCGTGGTTGCACAGCCTGACGAGAGCACCGGACCCTGGCCTGGCGTGGTTATTTGCCACCCTCATCCGCTCCACGGCGGCAACATGGACAATAACGTAGTCTTGGCCTTAGCCCTTGGCCTGGCCCAAGAGGGTTTCGTTACGCTCCGATTCAACTTCCGAGGCGTTGGTGGCAGTCAAGGTGAACACACGAAAGGAGAAAGGGAGTCCAAGGAAGTCAGAGGCGCCCTCGATTTGATCAAAGCCTGGCCTGATACCTCCGGCGAAATCGGCTTGGCTGGTTATTCCTTCGGGACGTCCGTGATTCTGGGACATGGTGAACTCCACGGCGAGGCCAACGCCATCGCCTTGGTGTCCCCGCCCTTCCGAGCTGTGGAAGGCACCCCATTGAAAGAATCCAAAGTACCGGCCATGATTGTGACAGGAAACCGGGACCGATTGGTTGACTCAGAACAATTAGACGCTGAGTTGGCCAGTTTCAATAACCCCCCAGAGTTCCAATTGTTCGACGGGGTGGACCATTTCTGGTACGGACAAGAAGCCAGGTTGGTTCCAGAGGTCAGCCGGTTCTTCACTGAGAAACTCAAATAGCCCAGATTTCCATAGCCCCGGGGCAGCCTTGGAGACCCTTAAGTGAGTGCCGACGCACACCGAATCCCAATATACAAAGACTTTGTCCTCATCCAGTTGGCACTACTGGTCTTTGTCATAGATCAGTTCAGCAAATTCCTAGCGCGAGATCGGCTCTTGTTTCGGGAGTCGTTCCCGACCGACGGCTTCTTTCGATTCACTCACACCCATAACACTGGCAGCGCCTTCGGCATCTTTCAGGATCAAAACACTCCATTGATCGTAGTATCCATTGTGGGTGTGGCCATTCTGATCATGATCTATCGCAGCCAACGTGTGCCCAGCAGCCTCCTGCGGCTCAGTTTGGGCTTGCAGATTGGGGGGGCGGTCGGCAATCTGTGGGACCGTCTCCGCCTAGGCCACGTCACTGACTTCGTGGATGTGGGCGCGTGGCCTGTTTTCAATGTGGCTGACGCCTCGATCATCACTGGCCTTGTGATTCTGGCCTACATATTCTTGGTTGTGCAGCCTGAAGACCAAAATCTAGTAACTGGCTATAATTGGTGCCCGGTCTGTGACGGAGAGATGCGCGCGGTGATCAACGGATGGCGTTGTTCCACCTGCGGTGTGCGGGAGCGGGTCGTAGGAGAAAGCCTCTCGGGGGAGAGCATGGTGGAAGAACTGACCGGAGACCAGAGGTTTTGACCTTGGAAACGGCTGTTCATCAGTTCCTAGTCGGCGTGGATGAGTCCCGCCTGGACCAGTTTCTGGCCGGACAGGACACCGGTCTGACACGCAGTCGATTGTCGCGGTTGATAGTGGATGGACAGGTACTGATCAACGGCAGGTCGGCTAAGCCTTCCAACAAAGTTCGGACTGGAGATACCGTCTCGCTGACGGTGCCACCACCAAAACCAACTGGCGTAGTGCCCCAAGATATCCCACTGTCTGTGGCTTACCAAGATGAAGACTT
>CAJWGH010000057.1 GCA_913031095.1 uncultured Chloroflexota bacterium
CAGAAGTAGAAGACCAACGTTGCAATCGATTGCCAATTAGATCAACGAAGGTCAAGTAACCTTCGGGGTGCCACAGCGGACCTTCGGTGTTGCCAAGGTCGGTGGCCAGCAGGGTGTGCTCGGGCGATTCCAGAATCTCGGCGAGTTGGTCAGGCATCGTCATCTCCGCCCAGGTGCTTGGTCAACAGACGGAATTATAGCAGTAAGTCGTGCGTGGCGCATTCAGGCGAAGAACCCGTTTGACCGCTGCCAGAGCCTTGATTAGAATGCCTCTCACCTGATAAGAAACGACGGTTAAAACCAGGGTCAATGGAGCAGATATGGTGAACATGAAACCTAACGATTCTGTCGAACAGATCGCCAACGAACTCCGTGCCCAGGCGGTCCGCCTCTGGGGAGAGCAACGGGCAGATCAACTTGAAGCATCTATAAAACAAACGGCCCAGCAGCTTTGGGACCTGGGTCAAGAGACTCCACACCGGGACCTGGAGCCCGGGTTTTACCAGTAAACCAACCACAACCAACCAGACGTTTCGAGGTACTACCATGCCCCAGCCCTATGAACTAACGGTGTCCCAAGCAGCCCGGGAGATCAGGGAAAAGAAACTCTCCCCTGTGGCTTTGGCCCAAGATTTATTGAACCGGATCGAGGCCACGGATGAGGCTTTAAAAGCCTGGGTAACGATCGACCGCGAAGAAGTACTGACCAACGCCAAGCAACGGGAGGAAGAGGCCCAACGGGGCAATATCCGAGGTCCACTCCACGGCGTGCCGGTGGGCCTGAAGGATATTTTCTACACCGCTGGTATGAAGACTGCGGCCGGATCCAAGGTCTATGCTGATTTTGTACCTGAATTCGATGCCACATCCGTGGCTAAGATCAAAGGAGCCGGCGGCATAATCTTGGGAAAGGCTGTGACCACCGAATTCGCCACCTCAGACCCTTCGCCGACCTATAACCCGTGGAACTTTGAACACACTCCGGGTGGTTCTAGCAGCGGATCCTCGGTGGCAGTTGCCACCAAGACCGTAGGGGCAGCTCTGGGCTCCCAGACGGGCGGCTCAACCTGTAGGCCGGCCGCCTACAACGGGATAGTCGGCCTCAAAGCGACCTATGGCCGCATCAGCCGCTATGGCGTGGTTCCTGTGAGTTGGTCTCTTGACCACGTGGGCATACTGGTCCGCACCGTGGAAGATGCCGCTCTGATGTTGCAGGTCATGTCTGGAGAGGACCCCAAAGACCCTGGATCTTCTACCGAACCCGTGCCCGACTTCCTAGGTCAGATGGCTGAGAACAACAAACCACCCCGGATCGGAGTTGTCACCGATTACTATTCTGAGAATTCTACTCCGGAGACCTGGGCCCACACTGAAGAAGTGGTCCAAACACTGAAAGCAGCCGGTGCCGAGATCGTGGAGATTGGACTACCGGATAGTTTCGGTTCTTGCCACAGCGCCCAGCGGATCGTTATGAACGTGGAATGCGCAGCGTTTCACGAACAGTTCCACGCGACCCAGGCGGAGGATTACGGACCACGTGTCCGATCCGGCATGGAGATGGGTATGTTGGTTCCTGCGACCAAATATCTGCAAGCTATGCGTCTTCGTCGCCAGTTCCGTCTTGACATGGTCCAGACGGTGGGGCAGGTGGATGCGCTGCTAACCCCAGCCACGCCTGCACCAGCTCCCAAAGACCGGAACACTACTGGAGACGCATCGTTCCAGGTTCCCTGGACCACTAGTGGCTTGCCAACCGTTACTCTGCCATCGGGATTAAGTGAAGGTGGAATGCCCTTGGCTGTGCAACTGGGAGGCTTGCCCTTCGAAGAAGGCAAGCTATTGGGTGTTTCCAAATGGTGCGAAACTGCGTTGGGGATCCGGCTCACACCACCTGCTTACAGCTAGGCCTTATCGGAAGGCGGAAGTCCTAACTGCGGCAAGGCCCACGAAGTTCACAGACCATAGTTGTACACTTAGAATATAGCTATAGGATTTACCGGAGAGCCTGTCGTGTTATGAAGGCGCAGGGGTCCGATAGATATCATGAACTCCCAACGATTACGTTCTTTGCAGGCTTGGGCCACCGCTTCTAGGTCCGCGTTATCCAGTATCCATATGCCCATGGCCGTGATGCTCACCTGATGGATAGGGCTTGGTACCTTCTCGTATTGAGGTGGGTTTATGTCGTTTCCGGTATCTGAGCCCATCATGGCGATTCCCCGTTCGTAAAAGAGAGGCAGCACAGAAGCCTGGCAGGCAGTCGAACCGGCGGACCGATCCACCGGGCCTTCTATGTTGCGGCGGTGTAACTGACCGGTGCGTATAAGAAGAACATCTCCCTCTTCTACCTTGAAGCCACATTGTTCCTCTGCGGCCAAGATGTCGTCGATCATAACGCCCTCACCTCGTTCCACCCAGTCGATGCCCCGGACCATGGGAACGTCCACTAGCACCGCACGGGAGATAATCCCCTCATGGGCTTCTTCCACTGAACCGAAGGTTGCGCCCAGACTTGTGGAAACCAAGTGGGCTGGTTTGCCATTGTAGGTCTTGCCGTTCCAGAAGAAATGAGATAACGCGTCAACGTGAGTTACCGTGACTCCGTGGAAGATCATGCCGAAATAATCGGTTGCTGCTGGGAAGGCGCGTGAACTCACTTTGTCACCGCTGGCCCAGCCTTCGCCGCTCTCCACCATGAAATGGACCGGTACATTTGTTGGGGCATCGAGACTAGGTTCAAAGGTGACCGTACGAGACATCGAGATGCGTACCCCTTCTTGCACGGTGGCGATGGCTTGCTTCACTTTGGTCGGTGTGATGTAGTTGGGGGCACCCAACTCGTCGTCAGCACCCCATTTCCCCCAATTCGAGAACTTGTCAAAATAACTGAGAACCTCGTCTTCGCTTGGGATGTTTGCCTGCGGCATGGTTATTCTCCTACTGACGTTTAAACCCTGTTAACTGATTTCTGGTCGTGTTAGTTTCGCGTCCACGACCTTTTCATACCATCGCTCGGCGGCCGACAGTTGGGCCTCTTTGAAACCGCGGCAATCGATCAGATGGTATCAACTCATGACACCGGTGGGCGGTGGGTGTTCCAGTCGGTTGCTTGTTCATAAGCGTAGGCCACACGGAAGACCATGGATTCATCGAAGGGTTTTCCGGCGATCTGCAGCCCTACGGGAAGATGGTCTGACGTGAACCCACAGTTGATGGACAACGCCGGTACACTGGCCAAGTTAAAGGGTGCGGTGAAACTGCGTCTGCCTCCCAACATCTCCAGAAAAGCCTCTTTGCTCTCAACACCTGCTTTTTCCGGTATAGGCGAGGCAGGAATTGAGGATGTGGGCATCACAAGCACATCCACTTTCTCAAGGGCGTCCAATATTTGCTGTCGGAGCATGTGCCGCAGTCGGACCGCTTTCTGATGGGCTTGGGCCGGTAGTATTGCACCGGTCAATAAGCGGAGTTGGATGTTGTAGTCGTATTCGTGGAGCGCGTTTTCGATGCCTTCGCGGTGGACACTGGAAACGTCGCCGTAGGTGACGGCCGTGGATATGGCTGCTGATTGGGCGATCAAAGGGATGTCCATCTCTTGGATTCCTGCCCCTAATTCCCCTAATTGTGCGATTGCTTTGCCAACCAATTCGCTCACCTGAGGGTCTACAGAGTCGCCTTCGACTCGCTCCGTAATCACACCGACTTTCAGGCCGTTCATTCCACTTGACAACGCGTTAAGATAATCGGGCACGGGGACGTCCCAAGTATGGCTGTCTTTCGGGTCGTGACCTGCTATGGCTGCCAAAGTGATAGCGCAATCAGAGACCGTTCGGGATATCGGTCCAACTTGGTCCATTGACCATGATGCTCCAAGTACACCGTGGCGACTTACACGCCCCCAGGACGGGCGAATTCCAACAAGACCACAGAAGGAAGCGGGTCCTCGTATAGAACCACCGGTGTCTTCACCCAATGACGTGGCGCAAAGGAATGCTGCTGTTGCGGCGCCTGAACCACTGCTGGATGTGCCAGGGTTACGGGATAAATCCCAGGGATTCCGCGGCCGGCCGTAGGGATGTTCAAAGGCGTCTCCCATGGCGAATTCGCTCATGTTGAGCTTGCCCAATAACACGGCTCCGGCGGCGTTAAGCTTGGTCATCACTGTAGCGTCTTCATCGGGCACAAAATCCTTGAGGATAGTGGACCCGCCCGTGGTGAGGATTCCTTTGGTGTAGACCTGGTCTTTGACCGCCGTCGGGACGCCGTGCATTGGACCCCGGTACTTTCCGGACAAAATCTCTTGTTCTGCTCGGCGTGCGTCCGCGATGGCCCGATCGGCAGTGACGGTGATATAAGAATTAAGTTGCGGGTCGAACTGAGGGATGCGCTCCAAGTAGGCCTCGGTGGCTTCTACTGGCGATACCTCCCGTGTCTCTATTAGGGATGCTAATTCAGTGGCCGAAATAAACGGTAGCTCAGACTTGTCCATCAAAAACCTCAGCGCCCTGAAGCGGGCGAAGCTGGAGCACGGCCATTTTGCCCCCGGCTAGACCTGTTGTCAACGCGATGCTAACGACGAGGTATTCTTGGTAGAAGGATCCGCGCTTCCAGCAAGGTATTTAGATCAGCCGCTGATATAATCGACTAGTATTCAGACCCTCAAACTCAGGGGTAACGACATGAACAAGCTGGCCGGAATCATACTTGCCGCAGGACAAGGAATCAGGATGAAATCCCGTACCACCAAGGTGTTGCATCGCCTCTGCGGAAAAGAACTGCTTTGGTATCCCGTGGAACTCCTGAGACAACTGGGTGTTGAGCGGACGGTGGTGGTGGTATCGCCTGCCAATCAGGATGCCGTGAAAAAACTTCTAGGTGATTCTGTGGAGTATGCGCTCCAATCATCCGCGACAGGTACGGCAGGCGCTGCAGAGTCCGCCACCGAAATTCTCTGTGGAAAGTTTGAACAAGTTGTGCTCATGGGTAGTGATTCTCCCTTATTGTCCCTTCAATCGCTCCAACGCCTTGTTGGTGAGCATTTGGCGCACAACAGGCAAATGTCCATACTCTCCGGTGTCGTGGAAGATGGCAGCGGCCTGGGACGTATTAATCGGATTTCAGGCTCAAAGCCGGATGTTTTAGACATCGTGGAGGCAGGCGACGACCCTGACAGGCCGGCTGAGGCAATTGAGGTGAACTCAGGGGTGTACTGCTTCCAAGGGAATTGGCTCTGGGAGAACCTGCAAAAAGTAGGGGCTAAGGTTGGCGAGGAACGTTACCTGACTGAACTAGCAGCCATCGCCGTACGTCAAGGTGAGTCAGTGTCGGCTCTGCGTTCTGACGACCCTGTCGAAGTGCTAGGAATTAACAACCGGGTAGAACTAGCCAGCTTAGAGGATATTAAACGCAGGCGAATCAGAGAGCGTCTGATGTTGAATGGAGTCACTATCTCCGACCCGACCTCAGTAATGATTGATGAAGGTGTGACTATCGGGCAAGACACAATGATTCTGCCGAACACAATGCTCCTTGGTAATACGGCAATCGGGTCGGGGTGCGAGATTGGACCGGGTTCGGTGATTAGGGACTCAGTGATTGGCGACGATTGCAAAATCACATCATCTGCCGTTGAAGAAGCGGTCATGGAGTCTAGCGTAGATATAGGACCTTTCAGCCATCTACGTCCGGGAACGTATTTGGAATCAGGCGTGCATATTGGCAACTACGTTGAAGTTAAAGAAAGCCGATTTGCAGCCGGGGCTGTGATGGGCCATTTCGGTTACATAGGAGATGCGTCGATCGGAGCAAACGCAAACGTGGGAGCTGGTACGGTTACCTGTAATTATGACGGAAAAGACAAGCATCGTTCTGTAGTAGGAAAAGACGCTTTTGTAGGCTGTGACACCATGCTTGTGGCGCCGGTTACAGTGGGTGCTGGAGCGGTCACTGGAGCGGGCGCAGTCGTCACAAAAGATGTGCCACCGGCTGGACTAGTCGTAGGCGTTCCTGCTAGAATATTGCACAGATAAATGGTTCCAACTGACCTCTCGGCGCCTCTTCCCACAGGTGTAAATCTCCTAAAAGGCATAAACGTGGGTTGACCGGGGGGACGGGGTGCTTGGATACATATTATTTACCACAAAGCATAGTTTTTATAGTCTTTGCCATCCTGTTCTCATACCTAAGCCTATTGCGCCTGGGGCGGCCTGCCGGGACAAGCAACAGCGATGACGAAACTTCGTTTCTCTCTGAACCGCTTCGCTTCTGGCTAAAAGTGGGCTGTCTTTTCCCTGCCACTATTTCCGGCGTAGGCCTGATTCACGGTGTCGCTACTAACGATTGGTGGCTCATTGCCTTGGCGTGTGTTGGGCTCTTATTCGGATTTTTCTTGATTGAACGCGGCGCTGACAAAATTGGGAAACGCTATCCCAGATTGTCCCGGCCGTGGTCCCGAGCGATTATTGCGATTGGATCTTCTGCTGCGTTGGTTTTGAACGGCCAACCGAGCAATGGCAACGAGAATGGTAACGGCACAGGTTTGACCCAAGAAGAACTAGAAGAGCCCGCAATCACTGAAGACGAACTAATCAGCTTGGATGACCGCGATAGAGAGATGCTTCGCTCAATCATCCGTTTGGACGCAACCACGGTCCGGGAAGTCATGGTGCCTAGGTTGGACATGGCCGCCGTTGAAGCCGATTCGCCTTTGAGCGCGGTGGCTGAGACCATGGTAACCCGCGGACACAGTCGGTTGCCTGTCTATGAAGAGACCGCGGACAGGATACTAGGTATCATCCACGCCAGAGATGTCTTAGCCT
>CAJWGH010000058.1 GCA_913031095.1 uncultured Chloroflexota bacterium
ATATGACATAGCGAACGTCCGGTCTGAAGGTTACGACGTGGTGGTTAACAGGCCCAAGGTCGCGCCCTACCGCGCACCGCTCGGCCCACCCGCCGGGTTTGCCGGAGAGACCCTGATTGATGAACTGGCCGCCAAGTTGTCCATGGATCCAATTGAGTTCCGAATATTGAACGCCGCCAAAGAGGGAACGCGCCGGGTCACCGGCATCCCCTACAAGAAAGTGGGCTACGTGGAGACTCTTCAAGCCGCCAAGAACCATCCCCACTACAACGCACCCCTTGGCGGACCCAACAGAGGTCGGGGTATTGCAACCGCCGTCTGCGCCAATATCACTGGCCCGGCTAGCGCTGTGGTTAGCTTGCAGCAGGACGGGAGCGTCGGATTGGTTGAAGGTTCAGCGGACCTCGCCGGCAGCCGGACCGCTGCAGCCATGCACGTGGCCGAGGTCCTGGGCGTCTCGGCTGAGGAAGTGCATCCTTCCATCGGAGATACGGATTCCATTGGCTACACAGCCATCAGTGCCGGTAGCAGTGCTGTTTACAAGACCGGTTGGGCATCATTCGAGGCAGCTCGCGATTTGCTGAGCCAACTGGCAGCTAGGGCCGCTTTGGTCTGGGATGTTCCGGTAGAGGAAGTGGACATCGCCGACGGCGTTTTCACCCGCCGCTCCAATCCGGAGCAACAGCTGACTCTAAAGGAAATAGCTGCCCGGCAGAATGCTACCGGAGGGCCGCTGATCGGCCGGGCCGGTGGTGCCTGGGGCGGGGAGAGTCCTGGCTTCGCGGTGCACATCGTGGACGTTCAAGTTGACCGTGATACAGGCAAGACGGACATAGTCAGGTACACCGCCCTCCAAGACCCTGGCACAGCGGTCCATCCCACCTATGTGGAAGGTCAGATCCAGGGTGGTGCGGTTCAAGGGATCGGCTGGGCCTTGAATGAGGAATACGTGACCAACGACCAGGGCGTTATGCTGAACTCCAGTTGGCTGGACTACCGAATGCCTATCGCCAAGGACCTGCCGATGATCGACACCCAGATGGTTGAGGTGCCCAATCCCGAACACCCTACCGGTGTGCGTGGAGTGGGTGAGGTTTCAATAATTCCACCGGTTCCTGCCATAGCCAACGCCATCAACCAGGCCATCGGCATTCGCATGTCAGAGACGCCTATGTCCCCCGGCGCAGTCCTTGAGGCCATCTGGCAGAAAGGAGAGTAGCTAGAATACCTATGGAGTGAGGATCACCTTGCCGCGGGCGCCCCGGCTGGCCAGGTGCTGGTGGGCCTTGCCGACCTCGGCTAATGGCAGTATCTGGTCAATAATCAGTTTGGCTTTGCCTTCGCTGATCATGGGGAACATCTCCGCCATGGCCCCTTGGTGGTCCAGTGTGCCGACCGGAGACCGGCCCATGCTGAACCCAATAACGGTCCGGTTATTGGACGTGATATCCGAAGATACCAGATTGGCTGATGTCTGTGAGGCGTTTCCGTAACTGACCAGCGTTCCATAGGCAGCAAGACATCGGACACTCTTTTCCAATACTTCACCGCCCACACACTCGGCCACCAACTGGACGCCTTCACCCTTCGATTCCTCTTTGACCACCTCTTCAAAGTCGGTCGCAGTGTAATTGATGGTGATATCCGCCCCGAGGGACTTGCAGAGGTCCAGTTTGTCCTGGGTTGACGCCGTGGCTATAACCTTGGCGCCCCAGGCCTTGGCGAGTTGGATAAGGACAGTACCCACACCCGAAGCTCCTGCCTGCACCAGTACAGTGTCACCCGGCCGCGTGTGCCCTCTGCTCTTCAGGATGTGGTACGAGGTCAGGAATACTATGGGCATGCCCCCTGCTTCCACAGGGTCAAGAGAGTCGGGATAAGGGAACACCAAGTTGCCGTTGATCCCCACATATTCGGCCTGGCTGCCCGGCCCCATGGCCATCACCTTCTGGCCCACTGATATTCTGCTGACCTCGGAACCTACGGCAGTGACCGTTCCTGCGGCTTCAAGCCCCATGGATGAAGGCAAACCGGGCCCGGGGTAGTTGCCCCCTCTACGGAGGATGTCAGCGTAATTTACTCCGGCCGAATCCACTTTGATCATCACATGGTGGGGTCTGAGTGTTGGCTCTGGAACGTCCTCGATCAAGAGCTTGTCCACGCCACCGAACTCGTTCAATCTGACCGCTTTCATCTGAGGGACCTCCATATGATGCGATATTCCCTCTCTCCTGTAAGGAGGAGTGTTAGGGTTGGGGCTTTGCTTCTCAACGTTGTACTTAGAGGAGAACTCTACGTGTAGCCCCGGAACTGTGAAGAAGTAAGCACGTCTTCGTTGATGGTTCGGATGGGTTCCCCGCTGGTGAATGCCCGTACATTTTCGATAATCCCAGCGTAGAAGGCCTCGTAGCTGTCGTCAATGACGTAGCCAAGGTGAGGGGAGATCAAGGTGTTTGGTGTCTTGAAAAACGGATGATCTTTAGGCAATGGCTCAATAACAAATGTGTCCAACGCCGCCCCGGCGATGGCCTTCCGTTCAAGAACATCGATTAGTGCCATTTCGTCGATGATCGGCCCCCGGGAAGTGTTTACGATGTAGGCCGAAGGCTTCATGAAGGCTAGGTCTGATTTGCCTACCAAGCCCCTAGTACGGTCGCTGAGCACCAGATGGACCGAGACGATGTCAGAGTCTCTGAATAAAGTTTCCTTGTCCACCAGAGTAGCCCCGCATTCATTGGCGCGCTCGTTGGTCATGTTCTGACTCCAAGCGATGACGTTCATGTCGAAGGCCTTAGCGACCCTAGCTACCAATGAACCTATGTGGCCTAACCCAATCAGTCCCAAGGTCTTGCCTTTGACGCCGATGCCTACGGTGGTGCCCCAACTGCCGGCCCGAGATCTCCGCTCCTCTTCTGGGATGTGCCGCAACATGGCTAGTATCAGACCCCAAGTCAGTTCGGTTGTACCTTCACCTCCGCCGTTGGTTCCGCAGACCGTGATTCCCAATTCGCTGGCCGCTTCTATGTCGAAAGACGCGTTTCTGCGGCCGGTGGTAATCAACAACCGGAGGTTGGGCAGCCTGGACAGCACGGAGCGTGGGAACGGAGTGCGCTCCCTCATGCCCTGCACCAAGTCGAAATCTCCCAGTCTTTCTACAAGCTGGTCTTCATCGACGATGTGGTCTTGGAAAAACTCGACTTCGACCCCGGCGGGTAGCTTTGACCAATCAGCCAGGTCTTTGGCAGTTCCTTGGTAATCGTCCAATATCGCTAGCTTCAACTCGATCAACTCTCTACTTGATTATCGGATAAGGTCCTACTTAAAGACCGGCATGACCTTCTCAGTAACGATGCGCAGGCTTCGAAGCACTCGCTCTTCTGGTATCAAGCCACCTGCGTTCAACTCGGCGACCACTCCGTCTAACCCTAACTCTTCTTTCAGTTGGGTGAATCGGTCTACTAGACTCTCTGCAGTCCCAAAGGCGATCTTGGTTTCCAGCATCTCTTCATAACTGAGGGCTTCTATCTGATCTGCCCGACCGTTGGACAACTCGGTTGCATCCAGTCCAGCCTTCCCGGCCCGTTCGCGGTATAAGTTTCCCATACGACCGAAGTAACCGCTTATGCTCTCGAAGGGTTCGTCCATGGCCTGTTCCATGGTCTCACCGGCGTATACCGGTATGCGCAAAGACACATCTCCTTCTCCGTCGTGGCCCGCTTCCTTCCAACTGCGACGGTACCGATTCACGTTTTCCCGGAGCTCGGGAATGTCCATTCCCCGCAGGCCGACAAATATAGGACGCCCAGCTTCGCCTAGCCTGACAAAGGTGTCAGGGGAGTTGGCAGCGACCCTTAGCGGCGGGTGTGGTTTTTGGTATGGAACGGGCGATATGATGGCGCTCTCTACGTTGTAATGCTTCCCGTGATAGGAGAACTCCTTCCCTTCCCAGGCTTGAAGGATGATTTTTAGGGATTCGGCGAACCGTTCCTGACTCTCAATGTAGGGGATGCTGAAGACATCGTAGGACCGGGCGAATCCGCTGCGGCCGATGCCGAACTCGAAACGCCCTTCGCTGATGTGATCGACGGTGGCCACTTCCTCGGCGATGCGGAGAGGGTTACTCAACGGAAGAACGTACACCGCCATGCCGATTCGGAGCCGCTTGGTGCGGGTGGCTATGGATGTGGCGACGACGATGGGCGATGAGAGTACTGACCGAGCAGGGTTGAAGTGGAGTTCGGCCAGCCAGACGCCGTCCAGACCCATCTCCTCGGCCGCGTCGACCATTCTGAAACCTTCTTGAAACGCCTGGGCTTCATTGACCCCGTCCCGATTACCGAATTCCATGAATGCGCCAAAATGCATAAGGAGCTCCATTACTTGCTGAGATTGGGCCAGGCGCGAACAGCAACCAGCAGCCTGGGTAATGTCACGTTCACCAGATAGGGGTTCCCGTCTGGTAAGCAGTACGTTCCAAACTACTTCATGGGAGGGCAAGGGTCAAGAATATAGCCTTTCTGTCGTTCCTTGACCGCCACAGCCTCGCAGACTACCCTGAGGCTCAACTGATTTCAATCAGACGGTCAAATGGAATAAACAGAGGCGACAGATGGAATCGAGTCAATATGACGTAGCGATTATCGGCGGCGGCATCTTGGGGTTGTCCACCGCCATGCAGTTGTTGGAACGCGCCTCCGGGTGGCGGGTGGCGGTCGTTGAGAAAGAAGACCGACTAGCGACCCACCAGACCGGGCACAATAGTGGGGTGATGCACTCTGGCATCTACTACCGGCCGGGCTCCCACAAGGCTCGATTCTGCGTAGCCGGCCTGAACAACATGGTGAAGTTCTGCGAAGAGAACGAGATCGAATACCAGCAGTGCGGCAAGGTCATTGTAGCCTTAGAAGAATCGGAACTAGGCCGCTTGCAGGACCTTTACGAAAGGGGAACGGCCAACGGTGTCCCTGACTTGGAGATGGTTGGCCCGGAAAGACTGAAAGAGATCGAGCCCCACACCGCCGGGATAAAAGCCCTGTGGGCGCCACATACGGGGATAGTCGACTTCACCAAAGTGGCCGCCGCATTCGCTGACAGGTTTCAACAGGCGGGTGGAGATATCTTCACGGGGGCCGAGGTAAAGAACATCAAAAGCTTTTCCGGCTCGGTAACATTGGAGACTACCAAGGGCACACTCCAAGCTAAACACCTCATCAACTGCGGTGGGTTGTACGCCGACAAAGTGGCATCCATGACCGAGGAAAAGGTCAGCGTACGTATCATTCCGTTCCGGGGCGAGTACTACACACTCAGGCCGGAGAGCCACTATCTGGTGTCCGGGTTGATCTACCCGGTGCCTGACCCCCAGTTCCCCTTCCTGGGCGTCCACTTTACCCGTAACATCAAAGGGCATGTCGAGGCCGGCCCCAACGCGGTGATGGCGCTGCGCCGGGAGGGATACAGGAAGCGGGACTTCAGCCTCGGCGACAGCCTAGGCAATCTGGGTTATCCCGGCTTCTGGAAGATGGCCCTCAAGTATTGGAAGATTGGCATGGGTGAGATTTACCGCTCCTACAACAGACGGGTGTTCTTGCATGATCTTCAGCGTTTGATACCCGAGATTCAAAACTCTGACTTGGACAGCGGTGGCTCTGGGGTCCGGGCTCAAGCGGTGGCCCGAGACGGCTCATTGTTGGACGACTTCAGCATCATCCAGGGCAGGAACGCCATCCACGTGCTGAACGCCCCGTCTCCGGGGGCAACGTCCTCGCTCGCTATCGGTGAACACATAGCGGGGTTGGCGTTAGAAAACTTCGGAGACGCCGCTTAACTCAATAATCCCCGCTTATAGCCGCAAAGCTGGTTAAGCTGGGTGTACATAATCTTGCTGGTCACACTGGCTCTGCGTATAATCGGGCCTGCCGCAAGGCAACGCTGTATCAAGGATGGCTGGCATAGTTGATTGAGCTCGAACAAAATCTGGACTTGGGCTCTATATATGCGACTCAGGTCTCGGTCGACGAATACCTGCGCTCGGTCGGCGATGCTCTCCCAATCTATCAAGAGACCGGCATCGCGCCCCCATTATTCTCAGCCGCCTCTGCCTTAGGTGTTTTGCTCAAGGAATTGGCACTACCACCAGGCACGATCCACAGCCTCCAGGAAGTCGAGACCGTGACCCCCGTTGCCATCAACAGTCAGGTTAGCGTTAAGGCACTGGTAGAGAAACCCCGCCGCCGCGCGGGTCTCGAATTTTTGACTGTTGTTTGCACCGTGGAGTCTGCTGGGGCAGTAGTTCTCAAGTCTAGAAGTACTGTTCTCGTACCCGGCGAGACCTCGCCAGAGGCACCGCCTAAAAAAGAAGAAAGAGACCAGGATACTGGATGGGCGGAAAGTGGCCTGGGGGTTATCTCAAGAAGTATCAACCAAGAACGTCTGAACGCTTACGCCAAAATATCTGGGGATGACAACCCGCTGCACCTAGACTCAGAGTTTGCTGCCACGACTCCATTCGGCGGAATAATCGCCCATGGCATGTTGACTCTAGCATTCGTATCGGAAATGATGACAGCAGCTCATGGACAAGACTGGCTCCAGACCGGCAGTCTTCGGGCCAGATTCAAGGGTGCCGCTTACCTCGGAGACCAGGTGGAGACTTGGGGTGATCTAGCCAAAAATCAAGACTCATCTCTGACCTACGCTGTGGGCGTTAGGCAAAGCGCCACAGGGCAAGAACTGATAACCGGATCTGCCGGCCTCACGATAATTCAGGAGTAATGACCTTCTAGCGATCCT
>CAJWGH010000059.1 GCA_913031095.1 uncultured Chloroflexota bacterium
CCTTCAACCTCCCCATGTAGGAGGCGTCGTGGATGCCGACTGAAGTGGTGGCAGCGGTATATTCAGAGCTAAAATCCGAATAGAGAGTCGGCAGTTGTTGGCCGTGCCGCTCGATGAATATCGCTGCTCCGGTTTTTAGAGCCATCTGATGCTCCTAGGAGGGACTTAGGTCTTAAATGACCAAACGCCGCTTTTCTAAAAAGCGGCGTTTGGTATCCCATAGCATGGTTGGGTTGGGTTCGGCCTAGATTATACGCTAAATGAGGTGCCACAGCCGCAGGCTTTCTTGGCGTTGGGATTCTCGAAGACGAAGCCCTTGCCGTTCAGACCGTCTGAGAAGTCCAACTCGGTGCCAACGAGGTAGATATAACTTTTCTTGTCGACGACAACTTTTACACCATGTTGCTCAACAACCTTGTCTGTCTCGGAGAAAGCAGTCTCGCCTGTGATTTTTAGGTCGTAGGTCAGTCCGGAGCAACCACCGCCTTTGACTGCTACGTGAATACCAACATTTTCGCTGATCCCGTCTTTCTCGGCGAAATACTTAATCTTGTCAGCGGCTTTTTCGGAGATTGCTACCGTGAGTTCAACGCCATTCTGGGTGATGGGCATATCTTTCTCCCTAGGTGGTTAGCAGTGCTGGCTGGGGTTGAATTCAAGCAAAATCTTCACTGGCTACCCGACTGGATTATTGTATGTCCTAGAGTCTTGCTCAGTCAAGAATTTGAGTCGTCGCGTATCGTGCGATTAGATCAGCGAAATGATTGGCTTTGGCGGCGGTACGTGCGTCGACTTGGTCTAGCAATCCGGTCAGAGCCTCGGCTGTGTCATGAGTGTTGGTTCGCACCTGAATCAAAGGAATTTCCCGCTTCAACGCTTCGGCTTTGATGTACTCGGTGGGTTCGCCAGGTCCGGTTAAGACGAGGCAGACAGTTTTTTCACACATGCTAGCCATTTGGATGTCAGGGCGCTCCACGCGGGTAATGACAGCTTGGTTACGGTAGCGATCGAAGTAGGTCGGCCCCGCGTCCATGATGTTGCCGCCGATCATGATCCGCTCTACAGGAGAGTTTCTATTCTCAGCGTTCAGCACCCACTGACCGCCTAGATGCTTTGCTAGTTGCTCAACAGTCACCGCCAGCATGCCTCGGCTTTCGGGAAGAACGGTTATTGGCACAGACTGCCCTGTCAGGCCGCGTGCAACTTCGTCACGGCGATGAATGGGGACCGAGTTAATGATTACAGCGGCCAAGTTGGGGCCTGCGGTTGCGATTGATGCCAGGACAGCATCCGAAGCGCCTTGGTAAACCAGGATTACTTTGGAATCGAATGCATAAGGAGCCTGGCCATCGGGGCCTTCTACGACCACCGTTCCGGCTTCCAACTCGAGCCTGGAAATCTCTGCTTTGACTGGGCCAAGTTTGCCGGAATCCGATTTGTTGCCAGGGGTCGGGACTGCTGGACAGCCCAGAGAATTTGACAGATCAGACATGAACACGACATCGGGGTCTGCCGTTCGTCCGTCGGCAAAGGGCTTGTAGTAGGCTACCTTCTTGCCTACGTTATTTGCTGTAACCAACAACGCTGACGCCAAGCTGGTCTTGCCTACTCCAGACTGGTTGCCCACGATTTGAAGGACGGCCACGGAGTCTCCTAAACGATTAACGGAGTCTGATTGCGAGGTAATTCTAGCATAGGCGCTGCTTGCTGGACGTCGCGAATGGTCTAGTCGTTTACGTCCTTGGGGCCAGTGTCCTGAGGGTCGAACTTGTCAGGGAAAGTCGTGGTGTCGTCCCATTTGGCCAGAGTGAAGTCAGACCGGTGCAGGCTGGCGTTGGTGAAGCTTGCACCGCGGACGTCGGTGGCTATCCACATGGAGTCACGAATCATTGCCAGATTGAAATCCGCTCCAGGCATAGTTGCACGGCTTAGATCCGCGCCGTTCATGTTGGAGGAATGGAAGCGGGCGTTTGTCATATCGGAGTTCCTGAGGTCGGCCTCGATCATGTTGGACTGACTGAAGTTGGCCCCGGATATGTCCGCCCCAATAAGGCTGACTCTGTTCATGCGGCAGCTTGTGACAACGGCGTTCTTCAGGATGGCGCCCTTCATGTCAGTCCAGAAAAGGTTCACGTTGACGAGGTTGGCAGAGGTAAGGTCGCAAGACGCCATTCCTGCCTGGCCAAGGTCGCATTCAGCTAGGTTTGCGCCTGAAAGATTAGCGCCCGCAAGATTTGCCCGGGAAAGGCGGGAGTGGCTTAGATTGGCGCCTTTTAAGTTGGCACCACGGATCTTGGTGCCGGCCAGGTTTACGCCGCTTAGATCTGCCCCTTCAAGGTCCAGTTGAGTCTCTGGATTATTCTCGCGCCAGCTATCTAGGGCGTCTGGGCCGCTGGAGGCTAGTTTCACGTGTTCTGGGTTAGCCAAAATACACTCCAGATATAGTTGGTTCACAAAAATACAGCCTGGGACCAACGCCCAGGCTGATTGGATTGACCGATTTCGCGTGTTTCTAGGGGATATTGAAGACCTAGGCGTCTTCTACGTCGAAGATCTTCTCAGCGATGGCCATCTTAAGTTCGTTGACCTTGCCCAAGTCGGGGAAAGCCCCAGCTTCTTTGCGGTCGAAGATCTTGTCCCCGTCTAGATAGACTTCCAGACGCCCTTTGTCCGAGGGAGTCACCTTTATAGCCACATCGCCGGGTGCGTCGGACCGGAAGAACTCATTCGCCATCCACGTGGCGACAGGATAGTAGCCTCAAGATACGCAGTAGACAATCTCAGCTTCGACTTTGCCGTGTTCTGACCCTGCCATTTGGTCCTCCGGAAGTATTGGTGCGTTAGTTGATCACCGCTGTGCCTATGCCGATAGCAGTGCGGTTTCCGTCTTGGTTGTCACAGAAAAGGTCTACCGAGACCTTGGTGCCGCCTTCAATATCTTCGGTCGCACTAACGGCGCCGGTAACGGTGATGGTGTCTCCAGCTTTAACCGGCCTGAGGAATTTCAGGTTGACCGTGCCAGTGTGGCTGAAGGCCTCTGCCCCGAAGAACTTGCGAAGGCATTCAGAGGCATAGGTGATGGACATTCGCCCTGAGGCCAGGGTGTATGTGGTACCGAGCCGTTTTGCGGCCAATTCAGGATTGTTGTGGATGTTATCACGGTCCAAAATCCCGGTGGACTCGAACCCAAGGATCGAGGCTTCTGTGATGGATTTGGTGACTGAAGGGATGTCCTGGCCTGGCTTTATTTCTGTTCTGGATGCCATTTCTTCCCCAATTCGTCAGGTTTCTTCAACTGGTAGGTGCTGAGCTTTTCTAAAAGGCGGCCGTCCTCGTCGGTGGCAGTCGCTTCGATAACTATGTAGGGCTTGTCCCGGCGTAGGTACTTATCGGCGATGCGGCCCTGAACCTTGATTTTCTTACCCACGATAGGTGGATTGAAGAACTCAACCTCATTCCCGGCATTTACTGTTCCAATCGGGTCATCGTAGACCATGGCGAAGGCGGTGGCGTCGTGCTTGACGCCCAGGGTGGGAAATTGGGCGTCTTGGTCGTCCACGGAGGTGCGAAAGGCGGCCACCATCTCTTGGGTGAGTGTGTATTCGTAGGAGCCGAGTTCTTCACCAATCTCGGCTTGGTCGTAGTCAAATAGTTTTAATTCCGTATCCGCCATCCTGTGGCTCCTTGGCGTCTCTTCTGGTCACGCTAAGTCTACAATACAAAGAATGACTGAGGGAGTCAACGCGGACGCTTGTGGGTACCGCGTGGCTTGGGTGTCTGCTTTGCCCTATAATAGTGGTAATGACCGCAGGAAGGGCGTGACTGATATGGACTTGAGTTTCGATAGGGGAGACCCGCAGAACCCCAAAGGGCATGCCCTACTCTACTTCCGAGTGGACACAGAACCGGACACGGTTTATGCCACCTACGTTGTTACCCTGCCGGTAAAATCCGATCTGACCAAATACGTACCTCCTTTCTTGGCCTCACATCTGGGTAATATGCCCCTCAGCGATCTCTCTGCTTTTGCGATGCCCCCTGTGCCTGAAGCTCTAAGTTCTTTGTCGGAATTGGAGAAGCTCAGCCAGCTTCGGGAGGATGACCTAGTTTACGGTGGGAGTATGTTCTCTTTTGATCTGGCTAGAATGATGGAGACGGCTACCGAGGCGGTTCAGGTTTACTCCGGCCTTTGCTCTGACGCATTGACCATGAACAGCACCCCTGCCGAAGGCGCGGCCGCGGCCATCGGCGAAGAGCTCAGGGAGACCCTTGGGGCTCAGCCAGCCTTAGAACCAGAGCTTGAGATTGAACCCGAACCGGAACCAGACGAGTCACTGAATGTGAATGAAGTCCTTTTCAGTTTCATGAGCGAGATCGATAAACTGGGCGAGTTATCGAAATTGCTGGGCAGGCTCAGGTTCGCCGTAGACGGCTCGGACCGACCAGCTGTCGATGAGGTCAGCTCAGAGATCACCGTGCTATCGCGCCATCTGCCCGAGAACTTCAGAGTGAACGACCTGCTAGACGTGGCCAAAGACAACTCGGACAAGAGTTCACAGTTGGCCAAACTATATATAGATCGCTGCTTTCGGCTCTCCGCTGGAGAAAAGTCAGAGGCCGATGAACTGGCGATACAGATCCAGTTGCTGAGGGACCAAGACTAACCGGCACAACTTGAGGTCTGGTCTGGTCACAACCCAGTTTGCCTAGGTTTTATTCTGACGGGAGGAAAATGACCGGTTGGCTTACCTCTCCCGCCTGCGACTGACCAATTTCCGCAACCTGACCCACCTGGACCATGCCCTGCCCCGTGGAGTGACGGTCTACTACGGCCCGAACGCTCAGGGCAAGACTACCTTGCTGGAGGCAGTCTATCTCCTGAGCATTGCCCGGTCCTTCCGAGCTGAAAATGAGCGGGAGGTGGTTAGCTTTTCGGCTGCCAATGCGGGGCAACAAGCGCTGGTGGACGGGACTATCGAGAAGGATGGCCAACGTCTAAGGGTCATAGTCGGCTATCAGCCTGCCCAACGCTCTAATTTCGAAGGGAACGGACTGGGCTACAATGTCCGGAAGGAGATTCGAGTCAACCGCCTCAGGCGCACAGCAGGCGAACTGATAGGTCTGGTGAATGCGGTGCTTTTCAGCGCTGAAGATATCGAATTGGTCCTGGGCGCACCCTCAGGCCGGAGACGGTTTCTTGACATCCTCCTTTCCCAGGCAGACACGCTTTATCTGAAAGGTCTGCAGCGGTATAACAGGGTGGTGCAACAACGCAACCATCTGCTGCGCCTCCTTCGAGAAGGCCGAGCAGATGGAGATGAGTTAGCCTTCTGGGATGACGAGTTGGTCCGAGAAGGGGCTTGGATCATGTGGCGGCGTCATGAGACCATGCGGAAACTGACCCCGGCTTGCATACGGCACCACGAGGACCTGAGCGGCCCAGACGAGGACTTGGAAGTTGAATACCGGCCCAATGTGCTCCTGGGGGGCGGCGTGGATGAAGTTGAGGGCAACTTCAGGGAGGCTTTAGCGGCGGCATCCCACCGCGAACGGGTGCGGCCGGTAACGGCGGTGGGGCCACACCGAGACGATTTTATCCTGATGATAGATGGTGCCGACATGGCCATATTCGGGTCTCGAGGTCAAGCGCGTACTCTAGCTTTGACGCTCAGGCTTGCGGAGGCTGAGTTTCTGGCGTCAGAGCGGGGTGAAGGGCCGGTGGTGCTCTTCGACGATGCGCTGTCGGAGATCGATGCGGTCCGCCGTCACCGGCTTCTGGAAAAGTCGATGCGTTATGAGCAAGTCCTGATTACCACGACTGACCTGGAACAGGTTAATGATTTCTTTGGGTCTGGGGCCAACTATCTTCATGTTTCCGGCGGCCAAGTCTGGCCATCAGATGAACACGGAAACGTCGCTGATATCCCGGTGTCCGGCGGAGACCCTCAGGAAGGTGATGCCTTGGCTATCGACGAATCAGCGTGACCGGTGTATACAACATGAAGAGTGGGCCCAAAACAGGTGCATTGAAAGACGTGAATACGGGCGGATGTTGAACAGCATATGCCGGTGACCAAAGAGATATTGGACGAGATCGCGCTCTCTCAAGCCGAGTATGACTTGATTCTAGAGCGCCTTGACCGGGAACCCAACTCTGTTGAACTAGGCATGTTCGGCGCCCTGTGGAGTGAGCACTGCGGCTACAAGCACTCTAAGCCGTTGTTGCGCTTGTTTAGTCAGAAGTCATCTCGCGTCCTTTCTCAGACTGGCGCGGAGAACGCTGGTGCGGTGGACATTGGCGACGGCTTAGCGGTGGTCTTCAAGGTCGAGTCCCACAACCACCCTTCTGCTGTGGAACCGCTACAAGGCGCGGCCACTGGAGTTGGTGGCATTGTGCGGGACATACTGGCCATGGGGGCCCGCCCCATTGCATTACTCAACTCACTACGCTTTGGCCCTTTGGATGACCCTCAAAATAGACACCTCTTCCATGGCGTAGTCGCAGGCATATCGTGGTATGGGAATTGTATAGGCGTGCCTGATGTAGGCGGTGAGATCTGTTTCGACGATTCCTACTCGCAAAACCCTCTAGTCAATGCCATGTGCGTGGGTTTGGTGAGGACCGATAACATCGCCACGTCAGCGGCTAGAGAGGTCGATAACGTCCTGCTGCTGGTAGGTGCAGGAACCGGG